>JAIRQA010000140.1 GCA_031256715.1 Coriobacteriales bacterium
AGCACGCAAACATCATGCTTTTTGGCGGTGGCGCTCTTGCTATGCGTTATGGCGCACGTGACGAAACAAAAGACCTTGACGTAATATTTCAAGACAGTGAAAAAGAGCTACTGGTAAAAGCAGTCGCTGAAATTGGTACAAACCATGACATAGAAAAAGACTGGATGAACGATGAGGGAAAAGGAAACGTTACAAAAGAAATACTAGAAAACTCTACAGTATTCATTGAACTTCCCGGTCTAACAGTTCTCGCCCCAAGTGCTGAGGCTATGCTTGCAATGAAAGTATGCTCAATGCGAACCACAGATGATTCACCAGACATCAACGACATCAAGTTTCTTATAAAAGAAACAAGCATTAAAACTGTTGACGAAGTGCTTGATATAACCGAAAAGTTTAGACCAGATTATTTTAGGTATCTCACGCCCAAACACCAATATATGATTAGTCAACTTATTGAGGAAACATGATCAGAACAAAGTAAAGCAAACAACTTAACATGTGAAACTAACCTTGCTACAAGTATAAATACACAAACTAGCACAAGCATGCACTCAAAGGCAGCAACAAGCCAAAACCCGCACCAACCAACAAACCCCAAAGAGCTTAGTAGCCTAGATTCTTGTCTTAAAAATGCAGACCATTATGTGCAATTATGATGTTTTGCTTTGGCATAGGCGAAGTTGAC
Organism: Coriobacteriales bacterium; assembly: GCA_031256715.1. Lineage (GTDB taxonomy): Bacteria > Actinomycetota > Coriobacteriia > Coriobacteriales > UBA8131 > JAIRQA01. The sequence continues at coordinate 689 of JAIRQA010000140.1, forward strand.
AGCATGCGTGCAAGGTACTATCATGAAATAATGATAGCAATTACAAATTATAAGTTTACACAATAGAAAGATGGTGCTAGCAATGGCCACAGAAAGCATTGGTAGAACAGTTTATGCAGATAACGACATGGCAGATAGGATAATTGCAGCCATGGAGTACGAAGACGCGCATCCGTCAAAGCCTGTTGTCGGCATGACAAAATGGGCAGATGAAGAAGATGATAAGATAATTTTAGACATCCTCAAAAGGAGATATCAAAATGCCGTCTAAAATCATTCTCAAGCCATTACAAAATATACTGACTGATTGCAAGTACACGAAAAAACTCCTCGAACAAATGCTCGGGGAGTTCTTTTGTGAACGAGATAAGGATATAGAAACATTTCTTCATAACAAAGCAGTTGACTATGAACTGTCTGGAATATCAAGAACATATCTATATATTGTATCAAACCAAAAAAGCGACATTGTAGATGTTGCCGCCTACTTTTCTATAGCACTTACATCCATAAACCTTGCGGATGCTTCGTCAAACAGACGCTCCAAGATATTGGGCAAAACACCCGGAAGTGGCTTTAAGGATGACTTCGGTGGTGTTTTGATAGCCCAACTTGGTCGCAATGATGCTTTTGTAACATCTGAAGTTAATGGTGAAAGAATTATCGCAGACTGTGAATTAACTATAGAAAAAGGCAGAAAATGGCTAGGTGGTAGAGTTGCTTATTTAGACTGCAAGAAAGCTCTTGTAGGATACTATGAGCGCTTTGGCTATAGGCTGTTGTCTGATGTGCCATCTGACACTGGACTTTACAAGATGTTTAAGATGTTGCCTAAATTAGTTGCAGCTTGATAATAAAAAAGCAAGAAGATGTCTAAGACAAAACAACTATTGCTGTAAGGAAAACATAAGCTAAAACATTTAAGCATCAGTAATCTAAATCATATTATTTGATAAATGGCGCAGGAATCTCATGGTCGCCAACAATCTCATGATCGCCAGCAGTCTCATGATCCTCAACAATCTCATGATCGCCAACTACTGCTATACTGTCATTCATGAAAAATCTGGTTAACCAAACAATCTCTAAGGCAAAGTTACCCATAGGGGTATTTGACTCTGGAGTGGGCGGCTTTACTGTCGCCCGCGAAATTGCATCGCAGCTGCCGCAGGAGTCAATTATCTATTTTGGTGATACATTGCGTTGCCCCTACGGTCCGCGTTCACTTAGCGAGGTGGCTATTTATGTAGAGGAGATCGCCGCTTGGCTCTCGCGTGAACAGGTTAAGCTGATAGTCATCGCCTGCAACTCGGCTACCGCAGCCGGTTTAGAGATAGCACAACGTAGCTTTGATGTCCCAGTTATTGGCGTTATAGAGCCAGGAGCACGAGCAGCTGTTCAGGCGACTCAGTCGCGGCGCGTAGGTGTCATTGGAACAGTTGCAACTATAGAATCAGGTGCTTATACTAGATCGATTCGTGGATTGGATGCCGGTATAACGGTGTTTAGCGCAGCAACTCCACGTTTTGTAGAGATGGTTGAGCAAGGTTTGCGCCTGGATCGTAATCCTATAGAAGATTTAATGGCTCAGACGGCATCCATATATATTCGGCCGGCATTTCAAGAGATTGCCCGTGACTACTTAAATCCATTAAGGCGCTGTCATATAGACACATTGGTGCTTGGTTGTACGCATTATCCGCTACTTATGCCCCTAATACGCAGCGTAATGGGCTCAGGTGTACAAATTATCTCATCTGCAGAAGAGACTGCGCGCGATGTGGCGGATGCTTTGCGCAGGCGCGGGCAGCTAGAAGATGCTAGCGAGATAGCATGCTATCGCTTTGCTACAACCGCAAAAGAGCCACAGGAGTTTGTTGCTTTGGGGTCGGCAATTTTTCAGCGTCCAATAGACAATCTAACAATAGTAACTTTAGACGAACTGGCAAAGCTGCGTAGATAGGTTCTGATGATGCGGTTTAGAAAATTGATGCGGTTTAGAAAAAGACTAACAAAGTGACCAGCAAAGCGTCCGCACCCCAAACGGCTGCTTAAGAAATTAGCAAAGTAACGAGTGATAGCATATGAACAAAGTAACGAACGACAGCTTAGGAGACTAGAAAAGTGACAACTATGATTGGTGGACAAAGAGCACATGCCCGCAGCAACGACGAGATGCGTCCGGTGCGCTTTACGCGCAAGTATCTTAAAGATGCTCAGGGCTCATGCCTTGTAGAATTTGGCGACACCCGCGTTTTGTGTGCGGCAACAGTTGATGACGGCGTGGCATCTTGGCTTAAGGGCACGGGTCGCGGATGGATAACTGCCGAGTATTCAATGCTTCCGGCATCTACCGCAAAGCGTACTCGGCGTGAAACTCATGGGCAAACCGGTCGCACTCAAGAAATTCAGCGTCTAATTGGTCGTAGTCTGCGCTCGGTGGTTGATCTTAGCGCGTTAGGCGAGTGCACGGTTACCGTAGACTGCGATGTTATTCAAGCAGATGGTGGCACACGCACAGCTGCAATCTCTGGCGCTTGGCTTGCTTTGCACGACGCCTTAGCAACATGGCAACGTGCTGGAAAACTTAAGGGTAATCCGATATTCGATCAGGTAGTTGCAGTAAGTGTTGGCCTTGTGGCTGGTCGTACTTTGCTAGATTTAGATTATCACGAAGACTCGCGGGCAGAGATAGACATGAACTTAGTTCAATGTGGATCAGGTGAGTTTGTAGAGTTGCAGGGAACCGGCGAGCAAACTACATTTGACCGTTCGCGCTTAAATACATTATTAGATATTGGCGAGAAGGGACTACGCGAGCTTCTTGCCTTGCAGAAAGCAGCTTTGGAGGCCTAAGCGTGAAAAATTGGCTAACTTTCATAGCGAATTTGTGCCGCTGCAAAGCGGCGAAATGGAGGCAACTATGAATAAAGTGGTGGTGGCAACACGCAATGCTCATAAGTTAAAAGAATTGCAAGCTATCGTTGACGCTATTAGTCCTAATACCTGGCGCTTGATAACCATGAGCGAAGCTGGCATAGTTGGCGCCGCTAAAGAAGATGGCGACAGCTTTGCTGCTAATGCCCTATTAAAGGCACGCTATGCCCATGAGGCAACAGGCTACGCTGCCATTGCCGATGATTCTGGACTTGTAGTGGATGCCTTGGGCGGTGCACCAGGTATCTATTCTGCGCGCTATGCAGTATTAAACACCGATGACAACTGCTCTAACAAGTGCGATTGCCAAGTTAATGGCAAAAGTGATTCTTTTGCAGACGACAAGAGTGATATTTTTTATGTTGAGAAGAACTCCAGCCACACAGGCGACAAGAGTGACAACATTTTGTCTAGCAAGGACGCAACGCAGGCAGACGACAAGGCAAATACTAGTAAGCTATTAAAAGAGCTTGCTAGCCTTAATGACGACAATCGCAATGCTCGTTTCGTCTGCGCTATGGTCTTTATTGCTTCAGATGGTAAAATCGCCGAATCTATTGGTACCATAGAGGGTAAGATCGCTTGTATGCCTTGTGGCACGAGTGGCTTTGGCTACGATCCAGTGTTTATCCCCACCGAAGATAATCCTAACAGTAAGACTTTAGCTGAGTATTGCGAACATGAGAAAAACAAGGTTTCGCACCGCTTTCGCGCTATGCAAGGGCTTTGCGAGAAGCTCTTCTCAACAAATACTATTGAGCCTTTAGTTGAAACCACCGTGAAGCCTGCTAATGATCAGTCGTCTGTAGAAACAGGCGCGATGCCCGCTGGTGATAGGTCGCCCTCTGCTTCTAAGTTGCCCTATAGGATTGCGGTCTTTGATTACGATGGAACAGTGATAGATGCCTCGTCTCCGGTGCGCTTGATATTTAGGTTGATAAAAGATCGCATCATTCCCGTACGTGTGGGAACACGCATTGCCGGCTGGGGGCTGCGTTACAAGATGGGGGCAGAGCTGGATCAGGCGAAGCCAAGGAGACAAATCTTTCGTTCGCTTAGAAAATTTTCTGCTACCGATGCCAATGCTATCATGCAAAATCTTTATCGCGAGGAGCTTAAGCGCTTTGAGCGTCCAGATGCCATTAGATGTTTACAGGAACTAAAAAAACAGGGTGTGCGTATAGTTATAGTTTCGGCTTCGTTTGAGCCTATGGTGCGCGAATTTGCCAAAGCAATAGGTGCCGATGGTTGGGTAGCTACAGAAATGGAAATACTAGATGGTTATTATACGGGTGAAACCGTGCGTGAGCCACCTGAGGGGGAGCAAAAACTCATTCAGTTCACAAATTTTGCTAATGAACGTTATGGCGAGGGTAATTGGTGCTTAGAGTGGGCTTTTGGCGATCATTTTTCTGATGTTCCCCTCATGCAGACGGCAACTAATCCAATCGCGGTAGACCCGGATAACCGATTGGAGCGTATTGCCAAAGAGCGTCGCTGGCAGATAGTAAAGTGGCCGCTGGAGTAAAATAAAAGCAATGCGTTTTTTTAAAGAAATGAGTGGAATGGGACAGAAAAAAAGTAGACCCCCGCACATCAGGTACGGGGGAGCAACTATTAATTATTATAGAGAATTATTATAGAGAATTATTATAGAGAATTGTTATAGAAAATTGGCTACTCTAAGTCAACTTCGCCTTTCAGACTATAGCAAAGCTTTTTTCAGAGCGCTTGATTGCCAAACTCAATGTCACCTCTGGGCATTAACTTTGACAGCAGCAAAAATGTTACCTTTGACTATTCCTCTCTCATATCTTCTGTTATCCTTGCCCATGACTGACAGCTTGCAGCGCAGCGCAAAGCACGAGCCTTACAGGCTGCTTTTGGGCAATATTGGATGCTAGACGACAACCTTAATGAGTACGCCAAATCTTCTTTGTTAAAAACAAAAGACATAGCAGGGCTTACTTTTGGATTTTTGGGTTCATCTTATCGGAGTGGGTCCAGGAAGTTATTATGACAAGGTATTATGGAAACTGGCAATTCAGCCATCATTAGTTGGCGCTTTGATGGCGCATTGGTAAACAGCTTGGTAAACAGTAAGGGTTTTTTGTTTTACAAAGGCAAAAATAGCGATATGATGTAAAATTAAACATTTATGACATGATGGGCGACGAGAAGCGCGTACATTGTGATGCACAGGCGAAAGAAGAGACGACATGGCCATTGATTCAGAAGCTCATGACTTTATAGAGAATTGTGACGATTCGGGAAATTCCAACGGTATGGATAATCCGAGAAGTTTGGGCAGTTCAGAAATACCAAGAGATGCGGTTGTTGCACAGCTGTTGGAACAGGCGCAAGAAGCACAAGTTGGTGGCAGGGGCAGTTTGGCCATCCATTTATATTGTGCTGCTTTTAGGATGTCTTTAGAACAGGGCGGTGCGCCTACATCAGATGCCATTGATGGCTTGCGTAGCGCTTGGCTTTTGGCTTGTGAGCAAGGCGACAAGCAGTCAGCCGAGAGCATCTTTAGCGATTTTATTCCGTATTGTTCTGTTGAGCAGGCAGAATATGCCTTTCTTGACCTACATGACTTGTTAATGTCAAAATTTCGTGAATTTGATGACTCCAGTAAAAATGGTAGCTTAGATTTTCGTAAACATGCGTCAGCTGTTCTTGTTACCTTTGCGCAATCGCTGGAGCTATTGCGAACAGCCGAGATTGCCCCTGAAGAAAGAATCGACGAGCTTTTGCAAAGTGTACGCGTGTTGGAGTTAGGCTTAGACGCAATAGAGCTTGGCATTCTTAACCCAATGTCAGGTGTAGGTGCTGTTGCTGCGGTGCCTGTTACTGCTAATGTAAATGCAGAGCCTGAGATTGGCGAAAGCGCGTCAGCTAGCATCAGTAACGATGTTAAAGAAGATATTTCGATTGGTGACTCATTTGAAAATTTGATGCGTGCAGTTGCTTTTGGCATGACTGCTACAGTTGTAGGTGACGAATCTACAACATGCCATGCGCCAGTACCAACTAAAAATAACGAGAGCACAAAAACTAGTGTTGGTGATGCTAATGCTAACGTCGGCGAAGATGTTGTTGCAAACTCTAGCGCATGCTTAGACGTTAGCCAACATGGCAGTGTCAGGTTTGACTCTAATGCCAGCTTTGGTGCTGGCCTAGATATCAGATCCGATTTTAACGTTGGTACAGACACAGAAGTTGGCGCTGATTTTGGCGCAGCTAATAGTTATAGCGCTGACGCTAGCCACAGCACAAATAGCGGCACTGGTTCTAATGCTAACGTTGACACCAATGACGCTGACATCGATGTTGACACTGACACTAGCTTTAGCACAAGCACCAGTGCCGCTGCCGCAACTACCAACGCAGCCAGCAACGTTTCAAGTGATAAAAAAAATGCACTTAATAATGAGAAAGACAGCGTGAACACCGGCGCACTATTTTCATCGCGTAAGTCTGAGTCAGGATCTTCAGCACAGGGAGTGCGTATAGACCTTGGTACGTTGGCGCATAATCTAGCATCACAAAAGAACAATGGCAAGGATGACAATAGGTTGCGTTATTTAAGTTTGTCTGGCTTTCAAAACACGCTTCAAGAGATGCGGGAATTCGGTTTTCAGATACCAGGCGATCATCGTTTTGCAGACTTTTTAGCTGCTGCACAGGAATATCACGGCATTAAAGGCTTGGTGCTTTCGGACACATTTCTTTTTTATGGACCGTCACGCGAAGATACTGCTCTTTTTGCAATGGCAACTGCCGGCGAAATTGGTCGCCCTGTTGTGAATATGGATGTAGGTTTAAATGTTAATGGTGGCGGGACAATAAAGGTAACGACACCCATAAAAAAGACCATCTTTGGCTCACCACGCCCCACAGATCTTCCAGAGCAATGCACTCTTGTTATTCAGAATATAGATATTTTGCAGGAATTATTTCGTAGGGAAGAAGAGATGTTGGGACATCCTTACAGTCAATATGGCGATCTTGAGTTTAATACCCGCAGCTTTGGGCAGCCTTTTGGTTCGATGCGCTGTATGCAATCGGAAATATTAAGCTATATAGATGCTTTGCTATCTAACAATGATGTTGTTGTAATTGCTACATCAGAAAGCGGCACCGATATAGACCCTGATTTGTTGGGGGCAGGACTTTTAGAAGTACTTAGCCCAATAAGCGAGATTGAGGTAGGTAAACCTACACAACACGAGCGCTTTGATGTTATCGCCACTTTTGCTGCTGAGCATAATTCACTAAAGGAATTAGACTTTACGGCTTTGTCTAGGCTTACAGAAGATTTGGGGCGCTACGATATTGCGCGTGTTTGCCAAAATGCTGTCGAGAGCGCATATCGCGAAACATTAAGAAGTAGGCGACAGCAGCCAGTGAGTATGCAGACTTTTTTAAATGAGTTAAGCTTATTTCTTGACCGTAAGTCTGCTATCTATGAGCAGGTAGAGGACATGCTTGTTGAAATGTTTAGTCAGGAGCTTCCTGACTCGTTTGTGCAATAGCTATGTTTTAAACTAAAGATGAATCAAGAAGGGTGGCCTTGCTGGTCACCCTTTGCAGGTGTGATGTAAGGAAAGGTTTCTGGTTTTGGAGATTTCTAGAAAGACCGACTACGCGATTAGGTTGATCGCCGCGCTAATTCAGCGCGATGGTAAACCATATTCTGTACGCGAGATCGCCGAGCTGCAGGATGTGCCCTATACTTTTGCGCGTAGTATCCAGTACGATTTGGTGCGCAGCGGCTTTGTTCGTAGTGTGCGGGGAGCGCGTGGCGGTATGGTATTGGCTCGCGACCCAAACGATCTTAGCCTCTTAGATCTTATAGAGGCAGTTCAAGGTCCGCTTAGTGTTTCTATTTGTGCGTCGTCACCAGCTTGGTGCAGCAGAGAACCCCACTGTCGTTTTCATTCTGTTTGGGAGGGTGCTAATAGGCTGTTGCGTGACTATTTGTCTTCTGTAACTATTAAGCAATTATTAGATGGAGAGAAACCACATCTAAGCGGAACCTATGCGGTAACGGCATGCAAATGCTAACAGGCTTAAGCGACGACAAGCACTCTGGTAATTATCTAGTTAAACTGATGATTAAAAGATACGCAGATGCTAACGAACGCGACCGATGACATTCTCAAACGAACGAAGACGAGCCAGCAGATGCATTCTTTATGTAAGCCGTGGGTAAAAAACTTTATGTAAGTCGTTGGTTAAAAAGACACAAATTACCAACTAGTCTCTAGAAAGGTTGACTTAAAACAGATGGCACTACAGGCACCAAAGGGTACGGCAGATCTATTGCCAGCGGATGCCCAACTTCTTAACATTATTATTCAGGCTGCCAGACGCGTCTTTACTACTTTTGGCTATCAGTACCTAGAGACTCCAGCATTCGAGTACACAGAAGTCTTCGTTCGTGGTATAGGCGAAGCCACAGATGTTGTAGGCAAGGAAATGTTTCATGTTTGCTCTAGGCATGCTATTACCAAGCTTTCTGATGGCGAACAATTAAAAAGTGATGAGCGAATGGCATTGCGTCCAGAGGGAACCGCTGGCGTGGCGCGCGCTATTGTTCAGCATAATTTAGTTTCTCCAGGTGCCCCGCCGGCAAAGCTTTGGTATGCCGGGCAGATGTTTAGACATGAGCGTCCACAAAAAGGGCGCCTACGTCAGTTTCACCAGATTGGTTTAGAATGTGTTGGGGCTAAGGAGCCTGTTGCAGATGCTGAGGTTATAATCGCGTTGATGCGTTTTTTTGCTGCCTGTGGTATTCCGCAAGATGCTATGCGCCTTTTTGTGAACTCTATGGGTGATGAGAACTGCCGACCAATATATCGCAATGTTGTACGTGACTACATAAATGCCAATGCCAGCGGCCTTTGCGATGAATGCCGTCGCCGTGCTGACACTAATCCACTACGTGCCTTTGATTGCAAGAACCCAAGCTGCGTTAGCGTTATGCAGGAAGCTCCAAAGATAAGTGCATACTTGTGCGATGATTGCAACGAACACTATAGTAAGGTTAAAGGGTATCTTGCAAACGCAGACATAGACTATGTTCAGGAGCCAAGGTTGGTGCGCGGATTAGATTATTACACGCGTACTGTCTTTGAGGTTCAGGTAGACACCGGACTTGGGTCGCAAAATGCTATAGGCGGTGGCGGACGTTATGATAGACTTATAGAAGAGTTTGGTGGAAAGCCAACATCAGGTCTTGGATTTGCGGTTGGTGTAGAGCGTATAGCTTTGGTTTTAGAAGCTCTGGGTGTAAAAACTGCCGGCCTGCCTTCGCCTGATGTTTTTGTTGCGGCAGCGCCCGCACCTGCAGATTACAACTCAGAGGTACTTAAATCGGTTTTTGCGTGTACACTTGCATTGCGTGATGCTGGCATTATTGCAGAACAAGATTTGCAGTCTCGCTCACTGAAGTCACAGTTTAAGCTGGCAGATAAGCTGGGCGCACGTTTTTGTGTGGTCATTGGTTACGATGAAGTTGCTGCAGGAAAAGTACGTCTTCGCGATCTTTTTACACATGAAGAGCAGGAGTTGTTAATGACAGGGCTTTTGGATGTAATTACTAACAAGCTAGCTAGCTAGCAAGCTAGTGTAATAAATAGCGTGTTAGCAAACTAGCATGCTAGCACGCTAGCAACAAAATGCCTATCTAGCAACTAAATGCCAGCCTAGCAACTAAATGCCAGTCTAGCAAGAAATCTAGCAGGCAACCTAGTAAGAAATTTAGCAGGCAACCTAGTAAGCAAACAAGATATATGTTAAGCACAACCAACAAGGAGATATTATGACAGCAAGTAATGACCATAGCATGCATACTGCCACCTGTGGCGAACTTACGGCAACAGACATCGGTCGTCAAGTTACGCTGACAGGTTGGGTGGGTCATCGTCGCGACCACGGAGGACTGATTTTTGTAGATTTACGCGACCGCGAAGGCAAGACGCAGTGTGTCTTTGACCCTGAGGTGCTAAGCCCAGAACTTTTTGCTAATGGCGAGCGTATGCGTCCGGAATGGGTAATTTTGGTACAAGGAGCGGTTCGTGAACGCCCTGATGGTACTATTAATCCCAATATGAAAACCGGAGAAATTGAGGTTTTGCTTACAGATGTTAGTATTCTTAACGTCGCGAAAACCCCTCCCTTTCCTATAGAGAACGGCATAGAGACCGATGAGCTAACTCGCTTGCGCTGGCGCTACATTGACATACGTCGTCCAGAGGTGCTTTCTGCCCTGCGTTTACGTTCGCAAATTACAGGTGCCATTCATGCCGCGCTAAACAAACGCGATTTTATAGAAGTAGAAACACCTATTCTGGGCAAGTCTACACCAGAGGGTGCACGCGATTTTCTTGTGCCGGCAAGGCAAGCAGCAGGCTCTTTTTACGCATTGCCGCAAAGCCCGCAGCTTTATAAGCAGCTCTTAATGGTTGCCGGTTTAGAGCGTTACTACCAAATCGCGAAATGTTTTCGCGACGAAGATTTGCGTGCAGATCGTCAACCAGAATTTACTCAGATAGATTTAGAGATGAGCTTCATTACCCAAGAAGATATCTTGGGGCTGATGGAGGAGGTCTTGGCCGAGGTTTTGGCACCGCTGGGCGTAGAGCTTGACTTACCACTAAAGCGTATGACATACGACGAGAGTATGCGACGCTTTGGCAATGACCGACCAGATGTGCGCTTTGGTTTTGAACTTGTAGATATTTCAGAGCTGGTTGCAAATTGTGGCTTTAAGGTATTTTCTGCTGCCGTAGCGGCAGGTGGCGTAGTAAAGGCGATTAATGCCAAAGGTGCGGGCGATCTTTCGCGTGGCGAGATAGATAAGATTGCGGCCGTGGCTACCGACCATGGTGCTGGTGGCATGGCCTGGATAGCATTTACAAGTGCGGGAGAAGAGAAATCGCCAATTATCAAGTTTCTTGGCGATGATGTACTAAATGCTATTAAGCTAGCATTAGATGTAGCCCCTGGTGACTTAGTTTGCTTTGGCGCCGATAGCTTTGACGTAGTTAGCGCGGCGCTAAGCGCGGTACGACTTTACCTAGCCGATGCTCTTGGTGAACAACTTGGCATTAGGCGTGATGGACATAACTTTATGTGGATTGTGGATTTCCCAATGTTTAAGTACGATAATGTCGAGAAACGCTACGCCGCCAATCATCATCCTTTTACGCGCATTAAAGACGAACATCTTCAGAAGTTAGAAACTGCTCCTTTAGAATGTGGGTCATATTCCTATGACCTTGTTATGGATGGTTATGAAGTTGGTGGTGGTACGTTGCGCATTCATAACGAGGATTTGCAGCTGCGTGTTTTGCGTCAATTAGGCTTTAGCGAAGAGCAAGCGCGGGAGCAGTTTGGTTTTCTCTTAGAAGCACTTGCTTTTGGTGCGCCACCTCATGGTGGTATTGCCTTAGGTCTGGATCGCCTTGTAATGTTGTTGGGCGGTCATGAATCTATACGCGATGTTATTGCCTTTCCAAAGACATCATCTGGTTCTGATCCTCTTACGCAGGCACCAAGCTCTGTGGATGCTCGGCAACTAAGAGAGCTTGGGCTGCGCATATCTTAAGGAAGTACTGCCTGCTGTAACACATGTAAGACAGCAGCTTGTAATTACAAAACACAAATAGTGTGCTAGCTATGTGAAGCGGGCGACCACAGGTCGCCCCTACGCGTGCGGACAGCGCACACACAGCTTAAATCGTTAAGCGAAGCACTAGGTTAAGCGAAGCGCTAGATTTGGCGAAGCACTAGAAATGCAATGTATCGCGACTCAGTTCTGAAATCAAACTAGCGAGCTAGCTCTATGAAGCGTTTGCTAAGTAGATCCTGAGACTCCTCTTCAAGCTTCTCGTAGGCTTCTAAGAGTTTTAATCCCTCTGCGGTTAGCTTCGAACCGCGGGCGCCGTCGCGCGCGATAAGATCAAAGCCAAAAGCCAGTTCTGTCTCTTTAACAATGCGCCATGCCTTACTGTAGGCCATATGGATTTTTCGTGCAGAGGCATTTAACGAGCCATATTGGTCGATACCTCTAAGAAGTGTGGCTATGCCTTTGCCAAAGGAACCTGTGTCTACACTGTCACCAGTATAAATTGTAAGGCGCGGGCGGATTTTTAAGTGCTTCATACTCTTGGTTCTCATAAAACTTCCTTTCACATTTGTGTTCGTCGCCTTTATTGGCCGTCCTTTGAACGAAGCCATTCCAGCACAGTTTGTCTCGCAGCATCTAAATCTGCGTTAACCACATCCTTAAAGCGTATGTTTAGACTATCCAACTCACTTAAACCTTTGGGAATCGTAGCGCTTTTAGTGTTATTCTGGGCAACAAGCTTTTCTAAAATAAGCTTGTTAATACCCATGCCACCAAGGCAAGCAACGTCTTTTGGAAGACTAGCGTCTGGTGCAAGATCGTTAAGAGCGCGGTAGACATCTGCGCCAAACTTTGCCCAGTGAGCTGTAGAGACAATAAGAACTTGGTTGTGGCTTCCTATTTGTTGTTCTTCGTTAGTTTGGGCGTCGCGCAACCTTTCGGCAACTTTCCAGCCTATGGCGCTATGTGGATCCAGAAGATAGCCATATTTCTGGTAAACTTCTTTAATTACAAGCAGAGATTCTTCGCTAGAGACCCAATCGGCGCCAAAATCTTGTCGCAAGTTTGCAAAAGTCTCGCGGTCTATCTGAAAACGACCTTGTTCGCGTAGCTCGCGCATCCAATTGTTAATCGCATCGCAGTTGCGCCCACAAAGCTCAAAGAGTTGGCGCTCTAGATTACTGGATACAAGTATGTCCATGCTTGGCGAAGGTGTTTGCACAAAGTCGCGATTGGTTATGTCATAGGTGCCACTGTTTATGAAGTCGGCAAGCACGCGGTTTTCATTGCTGGCGCAAAAAAGCCTGCCAATAGGTGTGCCTATCTGTTTGGCATACCAGGCAGCCAGTATATTGCCAAAGTTACCTGTTGGAACACAGATATCTATCTGTTCACCAACAGCAACATCGCCTTTGGCAACTAAGTCTGCATAGGCGCTTACATAATAGACAATCTGTGGCAAAAGACGCCCCCAATTGATTGAGTTAGCCGAAGATAGTAAGATATTATGCTCGCTTGCTAGCCTATAACAAAAGTCTTCGTCGGTAAACAATTGTTTTACTGTTCTTTGACAGTCATCAAAGTTGCCGCTAAGACCAAAGACACCAACGTTGTTGCCTTGCTGTGTAGCCATCTGCAAGTATTGGATGTCGCTAACACCGCCGTCTGGATAAAAAACAATTATTTTTGTGAAATCACGATTTGCAAAGCCTTCAAGCGCTGCCTTGCCGGTATCGCCGGAAGTCGCAACCAAAATCAGGTAGTCGTGGCTGGGTTTAGACACATCGCTATTCACAGAATCGTCATTGCAATTGTTTGTGCAATTAGCAAAATGCAGTTCTTTTGCCAAAGACTCAGATTCGCACTTACCTGAAACATCTACGCTCGAATCAGATTCGTGTTCGCGTAAGGCCGCTATAGATGCCGAGAAAAACAAAGGCAGACATTGCAGCGCCATATCCTTAAACGCTGATGTAGGCCCATGCCAGAGTTCTAAGACATGGGTATTACTGGAAATTTTACGCACAGGAGCAATATCTGAATCGTCCCACTGGCTTCCATAGGCAGCTTGCATTAGTTCATCAATCTTGCTATTGGGCAGATCTACACCAAAGCATTTATATATAGTTGCCGCCCGTTGCCAGTATGGCATATCTGCTAAGGCGGCTATCTCGTCTAAAGTTAGATGTGGAATTACCACCGGAACAAAAAGACCACCGCCAGACGCAATGCCTTTTATGATAGTCTGTGTAAAAGGAAGCGCGCTTGCTGGCGCAATAGTGCCGCGCGTATCTATGTATGTGTTGGTATAATTGTTAGATTGTCTCATGGCAAAGATTATAGCGCAAATGGATAACCCTTGTTTGTGGCAAATTAAGAATTTGGGAAATAGTTTTAGTTAAGGATAATTTGTTCTATCCAAGAAACTTATTTGTGTCACCGTAGGGAGGCAGAATGGAGCAAATAATGAAAAAAAAATACGCAATAGTTATACTTGATGGTGCCAGTGGTGAACCACTTACAGAACTTGGCGGTCTTACGAGTTTAGAAGCAGCGCATACGCCATATCTAGACGCATTGGCAAAAGCAGGCGAGCTGGGTTTGGCAAAAAATGTCCCCGACGAATTAGAGCCATCATCTAATGTGGCTTGCATGTCTATCTGCGGTTTAGATCCAAGCTTGTATCCCATTGGTAGAGGAGCTTTAGAGGGTGCTGCGTTGGGTATAGACTTGCAACCTGACGAGGTGGCCATGCGCCTGAATCTTTGCAATGTTTCCGATGATGGCATCATGATTAGCTACTCTACAGATAATATCTCGTCAAAGGACGGTCACGCTCTAATAGGCGAGATTGCCGCAGAGCTAGACAACGAGACATTCACATTGCACAAAGGCGCGGGCTTCAGGGGAATTTTAGTTGTAAAAGGACATTTAGAGCTAATGCAAAGCGAATTTGCTGCCGCGCACAACATGACAGACGAGTTAGTTGCCGCATATCCGCCTACAGGTCCTAAAGCAGCCTTAATAACGCGTTATCAGGCCATGGCAAAAAAGATATTGGCACAAAGCCCCACTAACGCAAGGCGCGTACAAGCAGGACAGATGCCGGCGACAGATGTTTTTGTCTTTTGGCCAGGCATGCGTCCAGCGGGCATGCAGTCGTTTAAGACGCTTTATAACAAAGACGCCGGCATGCTTAGCGGCGTAGATCTTTTAAATGGTATCTCGCGCTTGGCGGGAATTCGTGAGTATCATTTTGCTGGTGTAACCGATGGCCCAGACAACGATTACGCCGCACAGGGCGAGGGCGCACTAGCAATGCTTGAGCAAGAGGATGTGGTCATAATTCATGTCGAGTCTCCCGATGCCGAAGGACATGATGGCAATGCTCTTGGCAAAAAAGCCGCCATAGAGGCAATAGATCGCGAAATCATTTCTAGGCTTATAGACTATGGTCAAAAGCCAGATGTCAAGCTGCGTATTCTTGCGTTGCCTGATCACCCCACGCCGGTAACAAGAAAGCGTCACACACGCGAATTGGTACCCTACGTTTTAGTTAACGTTACCAGTGAGCTTTGTTTGCCTGAAGCAAATTTTAATGTCGAGAAACCCACCAACCAAGATTTTCAGTCGCTTGAGGCAAAGAAGCCTGCCCTTCGTCTAACAGAAGCTGCGTCTAAGGCAAGCGGTATTGTTGCTAACCCAGGGCATCAATTAATGGCCAAATTGCTTTCTTAGCTTTGGCAATGCTTGCAAATGCAAGTGATTATTAATGAAGTTGATATTACCTTGTAGTCTTTTGGCACAAGATCATTGACATTTATCTTGGGGTCGCAGATGTCTTCTAGCTTGCCGCAGGATTTGCAAACCAAATGGTGATGCGGTGTAACATTGTGATCGAAATATGTGGGCTGATCAGGTGCGCTAATGCTAAGTATCTTGCCTTGCTCTACCAATAATCCCAAATTGCGGTAGATTGTGCTTAGGCTAATGTTTGGTCGCTTTTTATTCGCACGTATAAATATTTCTTCAGCAGTAAGATGACCCTTGCTTTCGCGTATCACATCTAAGACTATCTGCCGCTGTTGAGTATTTCCCAATCTTATCTCCTACCTATACACTAGCATTTATTGCCGCCTGCCGTTTGCGTCTATTGACAAGCAAATGAAATAGCTGTTTAATCTAATTATTAGGAATTATTCCTAAAAAGTCAATACCATTAAGGTTAAGCGTGAAGATCAAGAGGATATGAGGGAAACACCGACTTATCACATGAATAACGCCAAGCCTAAATGGACCAGTAAAAACATGTCGCTCACTAAAGCTAAGTTTGCACACAGTGGGTGCTGCGAGCAAGGTAGCGACGGAAAAGGAGAAAAACATGTCACTTATCAACAAAGAAATCGTCGATTTCAGCGTCCAAGCGTTTCATAAGGGAGAGTTTAAGGAGGTGTCAAAGGCCGATGTATTAGGTAAATGGTCTGTATTTTTCTTTTACCCAGCAGACTTTACCTTTATTTGCCCTACAGAGCTTGCAGACCTAGCCGAGATTTACGACCAGTTTCAGCAGGTAGGTTGTGAGGTTTACTCTGTTTCATGCGACACGCATTTTGTGCACAAGGCATGGCATGATGCTTCGGATACCATTAAAAAAGTTGGTTATGTAATGCTTGCGGATCCAACCGCTGTTTTGGCGCGCGGCTTTGAAGTTTACATTGAGGACAGTGGCCTTGCCGAGCGCGGCGCTTTTATTGTAAACCCTGAGGGTAAGATTGTTGCCTATGAGGTTACAGCAGGCAATGTTGGACGTAATGCGCAGGAGCTTTTGCGTCGCGTACAGGCGTCTCAGTTTGTAGCGGCACACGGAGACGAGGTCTGCCCAGCAAAATGGCAGCCAGGTGCTGCAACCTTAAAGCCAAGCTTAGATTTAGTTGGCGCTCTTTAAGCAATTTATAAAATTAAGATACTGTGATAGTAAGGATGCTCAAAATGAGCTACAAGAATGAAAACTTATACGATGCAATTATCATTGGTGCAGGTCCTGCCGGCATGACCGCTGCCTTGTATCTGGCGCGTGCTAGATACCGCGTGCTTGTGATAGAAAAAGAGCGCATTGGCGGACAAATTGCCATTACCGCAGAGGTGGTAAACTATCCGGGCATCCTTACTATATCAGGTGCCGAGCTTATGCAAACAATGCGAAAGCAGGCACTTGCTTTTGGCGCCGAATTTATAAACGCAAAAGCTCTTGCACTGACACTTGATGGCTCTATAAAGGAAGTGCAAACAGATAGCGGAACCTTTCATGCTTTTGGTGTCTTACTGGCAACGGGCGCGCGTCCACGCAAGTTAGGATTTAAAGGCGAGGATGAATTTCAGGGACATGGGGTTGCTTATTGTGCCACTTGCGATGGTGAATTTTTCACCGGCATGGATGTTTTTGTTATTGGTGGTGGATATGCGGCAGCAGAAGAGGCTATATTTCTTACTGCCTATGCGCGCAAGGTCATCGTGGTAATGCGTGGCGCAGATTTTTCATGCGCCAAGAGTATAGCCGATGCGGTTAAACAGCATGCTAATATAGATATACATTATCATACTGTTATAGAAGAAGTTAGTGGAGACACAGTATTAAGAAGTGCGCGTTTTCGCAACATCAAGACAGATGAAGTTTGGGAATATGCTCCAAATATGACTAGTAGTGACGCTTGCGACGCTACAAATGGTTTTGATGGCGACGATGTATGCGACGCTACAAATGGTATTGATGGCGACGATGTATGCAGTGTTTCTGGTAATTTAGCTAGCGACGATGTTTGCAGTGCTTTAGGTAGCGCAAACATTGAAAGCTCTAAACCATTAAATGATTCTGCGGTTACGACTTTTGGCGTCTTTGTTTTTGCTGGTTACACGCCAGCGACAGAGCTACTAGAGGGGCTTGTGAATCTTAACGAACAAGGTTATGTTGTTGTGGATGCCAATCACAAGACATCTGTAGATGGCATTTATGCAGCTGGTGATGTTTGCGCTAAGCGCCTGCGTCAAGTTGTTACTGCTACAGCAGATGGCGCGATTGCTGCTGGTGAGCTAGAGCACTATGCTCAAACACAGCGTGATTTGTTGGGGATAGTGCCTAAGTTTACTGAAAAACCGACAGCAGCTGCTTTAGACAGCGCTGCTAAGGCGAGCGATAAGGCTGCCGATGACAAGTTCTTCTCGACAGAAATAAGAAGCCAGCTGGACACGATTTTTTCGCGGATGGAATCGTCATTGGAGCTACGGCTGAGTTTAGACGAGAGACAGGTGTCTAAGGAGCTTAAAGCATTTGCAGATGAGCTCGCTTCTTTAACCAATAAGTTGTTCGTAAGTGTAGATTTTGCCGCCAAAGACGCAAGCGCAGAACAACTTCAGGATCTGCCGGTACTGCGCATATTTAAGGATGACAGCGACACCGGCTTTGCTTTTCATGGTGTGCCTGGCGGGCATGAGTTTAATTCTTTTGCGTTGGGAATGTACAATATTTCAGGTCCTGGACAAAAGCTAGATGATGACCTGCGCCAGCGTATTGCGGCGATTTGCGAGCCAATAACGATTCGTGTATTGGTCTCGCTTTCTTGTACGATGTGTCCTGATGCGGTTGTAGCGGCTGGTCACATTGCCGCTCTTAATCCTTTGGTGCGCACAGAGATTTATGACATAGCGCATTTTAGCGCGCTAAGAGAGCAATATCAGGTGATGAGCGTTCCATGCATTGTTGTTTTAAGACAGAATTTAACTGCTTGTGCTGGTGCTGTTATAGATACAGAGGGCGCCAATACTAATGAGAGCATTAGCTTTGGCAGACGCGATATAAGTCAGCTGCTCGATTTGCTTGAGGCACAGGCATAGTGCTAGTATATTCGCATAATTGCATACTAGCATAATGGTATACTAGTATAGTTCCCTTCTTTAGCATGTTTGTGACTGAATGGTAGTCTATTTAGTGCTGTTTTAACACCGTACTAACAGGTTTTACGATTCTACATTGCCTTTGTGATAGCACGCAGCTGCTCTAATGCATATTGCCATTCTATGCGCTCCTGTTCAAGTCGCAATGCTTTGTCGCCAGATAACAATTTGGCTAGGGTTTTCTTTTCGTCTGCGCTCAGATGCGTAAGTTCGCTTCGGTTGGGGCTTGGCTCATAAACACAGAGGTCGCGATGTATATCAAGTGTTGCACTGTCCATCATTAATGATTTTGCGTGCGAGAAGTGATGCCGCAATCTATTTAGGATAGCAAATCCATTGCTATCTAAGTCTCCCCAATACCATAATGCTACACTATTTAGCCAAGAAACTTCAGACAAGATGCTTACACCATAACCGCTGCCAAAAATAGCGATGGTGCCTAAGATCGGCGGAAGTGCCAAAAAACTAACAAGATTTTCGCAAACTAAGACGGCGGCAGGGCGTTGCGCATAGCTATTTAGTTCTTGCGCTGGTACAGAAACGTCGCTAAAGCCTTCTGGCGCCAAGGTAATATCTAGAAATCTGACCCTAATTAGGTGCGGCTGTTGCATAAAGTCTGGCTTTGCCTTACCTGTTAATGCGCAGTACACAGGCTCGATCATTTTTTGGTGTGCCTCAAACCATTTGCTATCTATACCGCGAATAGGCAACTGGCGCACATAACATTTTTGGTTCTGATTGTTCACCAGCCAATCAATAACAGCTATAAACGTGGTCCAGTTCGCATCATCTAGACTGCATAGATTACTTATCTGTTTATGTAGCGTCAAGCTAAGCGCTGCCATGTCGCGCTTAAGGCAGTGCGGGAACCACTGCTTAAGGCAAAGGCAGGCAAGCTCGTTAACTCTTTGTAAGACACGATGCCATTCCTGCTCTCTTTGAGCAAACGCAGAGATTATTTCTGGATTAAGCAATAATAGTCGCTCGGGAACTTCCTGATGTCCAACGCTTGCCCATTCTCGCTTTACCCAATGTATTTGCATCTCTTCCTTGTAGAACTTGTAGGCCTTACTGTCCTTGCGGGCACTACAGGTACTGTAGCCTTTGCAATCTAGATTGCGCCAAGATTGCACCCAAAGGCGTGCGGCTTGCTGATCTTTTAGAACCTGTTGTTCTGTTGGCGGGTGAAGTGGCAAAGAAAAAGAATGTTTACTTGTAGGTTTCAAGGCAGCCGCGGCTGATTCAGACTTAACCCCAAACGCAGCTTCATGTACGCGCTCTGAAACAACCCCAAGCTTAACCCCAAACGCAGCAATTGCCAAAGAAAACTGCTCTGTCGCCCAATCTTTATAATGCCGCTCATAATGTCTTAAAGCTTTGGCTCGCGCCTGAGAAACAGTAATCATCACATCTTTTTTACTCATCTATATTTATAGCTCTGTAACTTCTGTTTTGGCAGCATCTGCAGCTTCTTTTTGGGCAAAGTCACCAAAATCTATCATTTGTATTCGTGAATATCTAGAATCCGCGCAGCTTATAGAAGCGATAGCTCCAATATGTCGCTCTAACGTTTGCAACAGCTTCAGCGGTGTTGCCAAGACCATATGAAAGCCAAAGACCTTAAAGATATCCATAGCCATTGCTGCAAATTGATGATCTGCTTTATCAAAAGCTTCGTCTAAAACTACTGTGCCATAAGAGGGAATTGGTTGATCTTCATCTGCCAGCTGGTAGCGCAATGCGGCAGCCAAACAAAATATCACCAACTTCTGTTTTTGTCCGCCAGAAAGACCGGCATCGGATTGGTAAACGCCTTGCACATTGCCATTGTTATCTATTTCCTTGGCGGTAAAGCAAACGTGCAGTCGTGTGTCCAGACATTCGCTCTTCCATTTTTTGTCGGCAGTTTCATCGGAACGAAAGCGCCTAATAATGCTATCTGTGCGCAGGTATCTGGCCTCGGCTCCAGCAAGGTCGGTTTCGCTCCAAACGTCTTTTGTAATGGCTTGCAATTCGTTTAAAAAATCAGTGACTTGTTTACTGCGGTTGTCTTTAACATCAATTTGCAGATGAATGCCAGGACTATATTCAGAAAGCTTTAAAGATTTGTTAACCATAACTAACTTATCTTTGACCTCTCTAAACGCCGCTCGTACAGTCGTGGCCAAAACGGTAATCTGATCTTGGCTAAAGTCATGAAGCACTTGCATAAATCGCTTTTCGTATTCCGGCAAACCGTTGGCCTTAATGCGTTTGTAAATTCCCAGATAGGATTGCAAATCGCCAAACTCAGAACTAAGATTGGTGGCGGCAAGAGGCCACTTTTGCTTAAACTTATCTATCGTGCGCTCGCATTCCAGGCGGTTTTTTTGCAGGCGCTCTGCCACTATACGGCTCTGCTCTTGCAAAAGATTGCGCACTTCTCTGGCTGTTCTACGAATTGAATCTGCGCTTTTATCATATTGGCTGTTTTGCTGTTTAAATTTTTTGTTAAGAAGGTCGCGTTCCTTCTCACCCACAGTTATTTTGGTAGCAGCACTTGAGGTAATGTCATCAATGTCACTTTGAATTGACGCTAACTGTTTGGCAAGCATGCCTTCGTCTATTCTTGCTTTTTCTACTTCGGCATCGGCAGCGTCTTTTCTGCGCTGTGCTTCATCGCGCATGGTTTCGGCGTTGCGCAGTTTGCCATCGCAACTCTTAAGCAGATTATAATGTTTCTGGCTGCTTTCCAAATCGGTTTTTGCCATTAGCTCGTCGTAGTTACTCCATGGCACAGATTGCAACATATTGCTTAGTCTGAGCAAGTTTTTAGCAATGGAGGTTTCATCTTCTGTAGCCGACGCTATTGCCTCTGCACTTGCCAGCTCTTGTTTCAGGCGTTCTTCAACTTGGGCTAGGATATCGATCTTCTCGTCATTGGCATCGCCTAATACCCAACGACTGCGGTCATCAATCATAAAGCGGTCGTCTTTTACATAGTGGTTGCGCTTCTTTATCTGACCAGCTAACGTTAGTGCCATTTCTTTGTCTTGCATGTCTTGTGCTTGATTAACGCAAGTATAGTTAAAGCGTTTTCGTAAATCTTGGTTAAGCCAGTTACTAAACTCTATATGGTGCTTGTGTTGGCGAACGTTTAGCTTTTTTACTAAGGAATCGTTTGGTGTAGAGCGCATTGTCACTTCTACCTCGGCAGGAATAGCTTGGTATTCTAAGCGTATGCCAAGATGGTGTTTTTCTAGATATTCTGAAACCTTAGTTACGTGACGTTGAGATACAAGAAGTGTTTTCGCATAGTTACCCAAGAGTCTCTCTATTGCGCCGCGCCATTTTACCTCTTCCGGTTTAACATTAATCATCTCACCAATAAAAGGAAATTCATCGGGCATGATGCCAACATGCGTCGCAAGATCAAGGCGAATTTGAGCAAGCTTCGCGGGAATGTTGGTGCGCGAACTTCGCAAATGCCTAAGTTCTGTGCGCAATTCAGTTAATTGTGCTTTAAGCTCGCTCACTTGTCCAAAAGTTGCGTAGCGGCTATCCTTTTCGTTAACCTGTTTAGCAGCAGCAACATCGGCTTTAGCTTTAAGGTCTAGGAGCATGTTTTGCCAATCACTCTGAGTCACGGGCAGATCTATTAACATTTTTACAGACGCCAATTCGTTGGCAAGCGATTTACGGCTATCTAGTACGTTGTTATAACGCAGCTGGCAGTTATCGCAGGCAAGTCTGGCATCATCAAATGCTTTGCCGCCAGCGCTATCCATGGCAGCTTGCGCCTGAGTTAGTGCCGCTCTTGCTTGTTCTTGTTCATGAGAAGCTGTGTAAACTGCCTCGGAACATATATTTATCTTGCGCTTGACATCTAGTTGTTTTGCCATAAGATGCTCAAGCACTAATTGGTCGCTATGGCTATCTAGTGCCACTTGAAGTTGCTCTAGTTCTGTTTGCTCTAACTGTGACTTATGGTAGCGCGAGTCTAGCTCTAATAAAGGCTCAAGGTGTTGCATTTGCTGGCGTTGTTCGACTACTCCGGCGTATGCCTGATTTAATGCCGTAAAGCGCTCCACTGCGTCATCGGCTTGTTTAAAGGTGATAGGGTCGTCAAGCATAAATCTTCTAAAGAGATCATCTAAAGAACCAAAATTTTTTGCTGCTTGCGTTTTGTGCAGTAATACCAGTGTTTTAGCACCGGCTGTACTCGCTGCTATTTCTGCTCCCGTATTGCTACCTATGCCCATGTCACGGCAAAATTTTTGTGCAAAGCTTGAATGCTCGCGCCAGGCATGTCCATTACTGCTTTTTTGTTCGCGATTAAATTTGGCAATATCTATGCCATTTATCGCATAAGGCTCGAACTCTTTAAGTAAGTGTTCGCCGCGAACTGTAGCGTAGAGCACACTTAATCCATCTGGAGAATTACTGCCAGCCTTAAGGTTAAAAAGTGCAATCAGGTTTATAGCGGCACTGCTCAGTGTTTGTTGCAACTGTGTCTTGGCATCTAGGCATTGGCTTTCGTAGCGCAATAAAATTCCGCTCCAGGTTGCCACATTTGGACGCAAATAAGTATTGGCAATCTCGCCTGTATCATCGGTTTCATGTCGCCAAGCACCGCGAACGTAGCTGCAGATAGTTCTATCGGCAGCCGCATTACTGGCGCCAAGTGCCGCTGCGTTAAGTTTACGATTTATTGGTGGCGTTAGTACAGTAGTAATGGCATCTAATAGCGTAGACTTACCTGATCCAGATGGTCCGGTAATCAAAAGCCCGCGCCTACTAACGGGCAGTGTCTGATAGCCATTAAATGTTCCCCAGTTGGCGGTCTCTATGCGTGCAAGACGCCACTGTCCGGGGTGTAAGCTAGCAGGATCATTAAGGTATTCTAAGTCATTAAATAAAGCTTCCTGAGCGCTCAGCATTTTAGTATTCGTCACTTTCATGAAGTTGTTCCTCGTTAAGGTCAGTTTGGTCGGTCTCTTCAAATTCAGCTAATAAAGAAAAGTCCTCTGTCCTTGTTGTTAAAGCGCTTTTGCCTGTAAGTGCAGACTGAATTACGCCTTCAATCGCTTTTACTTCCTCAACACCAAAAATTAACTTTAATACTGGCGATATTTCGCAACGCTCTTCTGTCTCTGTCGCCTGTAGCAAGCCTGCCTTAACCAGACGGCTCCATGAAGTTTCAACTCGTTTTTTAAAAGCTGATTCGTCCATTTTTGTAACTGGTCGGTAATGTGAAAGCTGTCTAGTTAAATCTTCTCTGCCAACGAAAACCCGCTCGCTATTGTCTAATAATAGTTCTTTGCGCAAAGTTAACACCATAATAGTATCAACTAATGACAAGCGTTGACTTTTTACGGTTTTGGGAACTCGTCCATCTTCGGCCTCGGCATTTCTTACAAACGCAATGCCTGAATCACTGTCTAAAATCAGATCTAGAAATAAGTCGGCAAGACGCGACTGAATAGCTTCTTGGTTGTTTTGTAAAGCCTGCCAAAGTTCCTTCTTCTCGGCAGTTAACATAGGTCCACGAATCAGAGCGACCAAAGCTCTGCGGGCATCAAAAGGAAGTGTGCCTGTGTCTGCTGGCCAGTAACGTTCGCTTGTATCTGGCTGCCACTGTTTGCCTGCAAAAGAGTCAGCAGGAAAATCTACAGAAGAGCCCGCCGAATGGCTCGCCAGTGATTGTGTAGAAGAGCCCGCCGAAGACTGCGCCGAAAAACTCGCAGAAGAGCCCGCCGAATGACTCGCCAAAGATTCAAAGTTGGCGGGATCTGAGTTCTTCTTGGCATTATTATTAAAAGTTTTAAAGTCGTAGTTGTTCATAGTTTAACTTTCCGATAAAATTCCCACTTTTCTACATGGGCAAACCTATCGTCTCCTTGTTTAGTTTGCCAGCGCACAAGCTCGGTCTGTTCTTTGCTTCTGCCTTGTTCTACAGCTAAAACCAAAAGTCCAACTACACTGGCGACACCTTGACTCGCGCCAAAGCGCTCAAGCACATCGGCAACCGAAACGCTGGGAATGAAGCATTTTGCATTATTCGCAACCTCACGCATGGCTTCTGCCTTTGGCGCCGCCGCCTCTCGCGCAGCTTCTGCCACCCGTCTAGCTTCTGCCTTTGGCGCCGCCGCCTCTCGCGCAGCTTCTGCCTCCCGAACAGCCGCCGCAAGCGCCTTGTTTACGTTTTCAACCAGTTCGCTAAAGTCGATCTCTGTCTCGCGCGCTAACTCACGCAGTTCGGCTATCGAGAGCACATTGGTTTGCGCCACGTCCATTTCTTGTATGGGAGCAGCACGCTGTTCGCTGGGGTTATCCAGTTTCCAGCGCGAAAGCGGCTGAAGCGATATGCCTGTTAGGTAAAGGGGCTCACCTAAGGCTTTAATGTCGGGCAGGCTTTCTATTAAGCTGTGTGCCTTAACAAGCGTTTTGTCTATGTGTTGGCGTAAAATGCGATCTTGCTGATACTCCTGGCTTTGCACGAAGCGGCGCAGCGCGCGAGCAAATGAGGTCATAACCGTGTTTACTTCTTGGCTAGAGATTGCAAAGTTGCGAATTAAACCTCTAAGGAAGCGGCGATCATCTGCGCTTAACTCTTCGGCAAAGTCGCGATCTAGAATGGCATCGATATTATCTTGAACCATTTCTGTTAAGGCATTATCTCTAAGCAAAGAATAAAAGCCGCGAAAGGAGCGACCGGCAACAGATTGGGATATTTCGTCTACGCCATTAAAGATGTTCTCTAAGATATCTTGGTGTCCGTCTTCGTAGTTAATTATTCTGGCGTGAAGCTCCTTGTTTATAGCCTCGAAGTCGTCGCGCACACGCACGAAGTCATCGGGGATTCCCTGAGAGAGGTTTAAAATGTCGCTAAGTCGCTCAGATGCTTGATCGCTCTCTAAAATCTCTAACTTGCCATTGTCTAGCAAGGCCAGTTGTTCATCAATTTTTCTACGTTCTTCCAGTAGGGCAGCGCGGCGATGCTCTTCATTGTAGCTTGTAGCCAAGGCAAGGCTGGCAACTTGCTCGATAATGGTGTTTAAACGCGATTGAGTTGCATTTCTGTGCGGCTGCAAAAGGCGTTTGGCAAAGCTGATGGCGCTAAGCGCTCCACCAGAAAGTTCATAGGTCTCCTGCCTGGTTTGGGCAACAGGCCGTCTTACAAGGTAGCCATCTGCTCGCCAGACATCACAATAAGCCTGTGCCGAGCGATTAAATTCTAAGTTGGTTAAAAATCGTAATTCTTCAAGGTCTGCCTCAACCAGACTTACCAGCTCTGCCACAGGTAACCTTCTGGGGTTACCTCCCAGATGAGTATCAAGTATAGCAATGATTGCCGGAGCATTTTTTGCACGCAAAAGTTTCCAAGCCACTTGGTCGCCTTGCAGGCGTAATAGCTCATGGGTCATCGAGACAACTGACATTTGCTTTACTTTTGCTCCTTGTTAAATTGCGAAAATAGATATAGCTTATATGGTATCAGAGAGTATGCGATTGCGCCTAAGACAACGTGCTTGTTGTAAATATTATAATGTCGAGAAGAACGCCAGCGGTTACTACGCACTGTTTAAGTCACACCCAGTGTTGTGTTGAGGCGTGAGTGTCAAGAGCTCAAGCATCAGGATCGTCTGCCTTTAGCACCAGATTATAAGCACTTGCTTTGGCAATCTTAGGATGATGCAGTGGATCCCTGAATTGGTGGGACTGAACAGAAAAGAAAGAGTAGTCATACGACATAGCAATTTCTCTACATCATTTGCCAACGTTTGATGTATACTTTTTTAACTTCCGATTTATGTTTAAGATTTGTTGCAGCTTAAGGGCAACAGCTTATATGATGCGTCACAGCTTGATGAGTACGTCTTAGACAAGGTGTGTTGCTGCTTGATGAGTACGGCTTAGACAAGGTGTGTTGCTGCCTAAGGACAACGGCTTAGACAAGGTGTGCTGCTGCTTGAGGAGAACGGCATAGAGCTAGCGGCTTAGAGTTAACAGATAATAAACAGCAGCTAATAGCTAACAACTTAGAGGTCACAGTTTAAAGATAAATATTTAAAAGCAACAGTTTAGGAGATCGCAGGTGAAGACACTTGAAGCCAAACACGCTGCAACTGAGCTACCGACTACAGATGCTATGCATGCCCAATCGCAACTGCAGACCAGCGACGCCATACAGGCAGCTTCGGAGCTGCAGGCATTTAAGGCATTAGAGAGCAGAAGTTCAAAGAAGCGTCGGAAGCGACGTTTGCGTATTGCAATAGCTAGCATACTTGTTGTTATTTTGGCTATCTTTGCTTGGTTTACCATCCCACTTCTTTTCGCAGAGCAACAGCAAGTTACCGCTGTAACCACAGATGTCGTTAGACGAGACACATTTGTTAATACCATTACCGCTTCAGGTTCATTGGCAGCGGCAGAGCAAGTAACTATTACGTCAGAGATAATGGGTACGGTTTCAGATGTGAAGGTTTCTGAGGGAGATAGTGTTCAAAAGGGACAACTTCTTTTTGTTCTAGACAATCCCGACCTAGACCGACAGGTAGAGGCTGCCCAGCGGGCACTTGACGCAACTAATTTAAGCCTGCGTGCGGCCATACAAGCGCGTGATGATGCCAATAGGCAATCTGCAAGCGCTTGGCAAAACTACAATGACGTTAAGGCACAGGTAGATGCCGCCCTCGCCTTAGCGGAGGCTGCCCGCGCTGCCGCAGATGCCGCTCGCGCAAGTGCCACTGGTGCTGCCGCCGCGACTTCTCAAAATATACCTGCAGTAACAGGCACAGAAGAGCAGTCTTTTGATGAAGCTGCAGCAAAAAGAGAGATTGATGCCGCATATCAGGCGGCCTGTGCGGCAGATTCTGCCGTTTTTGGAGCGCAGCAACAAATTGAAAGCGTTAATATGCAGATAACCGAAGCGCAAGCTAATCTTGATGCCACCAAAGCTCAGCTTGAGAAGCGCAATGTCACTTCGCCTATATCTGGGCAGGTAATTGCCCAAAATCTGGAGCGAGGCATGGACATAAAGACACTTTCTGATTCAGGGAGGTTTCCCATGCAGGTCGCTGACCGCAGCAAGATGAGTGTGACAATAAATGTTAATGAGACAGACATCCTTAAACTCGCGGTTGGGCAAGAGGCAACAGTGACATTTGAGGCTTTGCCAGACTATGTTGCTAAGGCACAAGTAAAGCGTATTGCGCCAACTGCTGAAGGGTCGGGAGGCTTAAATTCAGGCATTGGTATGCCAGGAACTGGTACTGTTGTTGCCTATCCTGTACAGCTGCTGATTGATGCTCCCGACGAACGCTTAAAGATTGGCATGACCGCGTCGGTAGAGATTGTGTTACAGCAGATGAAAAACGTACTTGTTGTGAATAGCTTAGCCGTACAAATTTTGGGAGAAGATTCTGTAGTTTATGTTCAAGACGAAACCGGCACAATAGAACCAAGAGTAATTGATGTTGTTGAGGACAATGGCAGCTTTGCTGTGATAGAAGGTGGCATTAAGGAAGGAGACGTTGTGGTATTAAACAACATGGGTTCTTCTGGAATGTTTGCTTCTGCCGGCGGTTATGGCGGTGGCACAACGGTTGTGACGCGTGCTTATTAGAAAAGATTTGCCTAAAGCAAGTTGCGTTTAATGAAAGCCAGACAATGACAATAGTATTAGATGTAAGAGACCTACACCGCATTTATGAGACGCGTGCCGGCAAGACTCATGCCTTGCGCGGTGTAAGCTTTGCGGTTAATCAAGGCGAGTTTGTGGCAATTATGGGTCCATCTGGTTCGGGGAAGTCTACATTAATGAATGTCTTAGGCTGTCTAGATAAACCAACTCATGGCAACTATTTTTTTGAAGGTGTAGATGTTGCCAGCTATACAGATGACGAGCTGGCAGATTTACGCGCTACAAGGATTGGGTTTGTTTTTCAGTCTTTTAATTTGCTGCCTAGGGCAACAATATTGCGCAATGTTATGCTGCCACTGGCTTATACGTTCTGCCCACGTGCAGAACGTGAGCAACGTGCGCGCGCCGCGTTACGCTCTGTTGGTCTAGGTGAACAATTTTACGAACACAAAAGTAATGAAGTGTCAGGCGGTCAGATGCAGCGCGTAGCAATAGCAAGAGCTTTGGTTAACAATCCAGCTTTAATATTGGCAGATGAGCCAACAGGAAATCTTGATACACAGACAGGGGAGTTGGTATTAGAGACATTTTCTAGACTTAAGCAAATTGGACGCACTATTGTGCTAATCACGCACGAACAAGATGTGGCTGCCCATGCCGACCGCATCCTTTATATCCGTGATGGTCTGCTGCAAACTTCCTCATTTTCTATTGCTGCAAAAGGGGGCGAAAACTAATGGGGATTCGTGATCTTCTCCACGAAACACTTTTCTCGCTGTCGGCAAATAAGGCGCGCTCGTTTCTAACCATCCTTGGCATTGTCATTGGTATTGCTAGCGTTATTGCTATGACGTCGCTTATTGGTGGTATGCAAAACATGTTTTATGACGAGATGGGCTTGTACCAAGCGCGTATGGTGCAGATTGGAGTTTTTGCAGAAAGGCCGCTGACAAGTGCAGATACTAAAGCTTTAGGTATTGCTTTTCCGGAGTATGAACAAATTGACGCCTCTGCTGGCTATCCTGTTAGTCTTTCTACAAGCAAGAAAAAGTATGAAACTACAGCTATGGGAGTAACCGGTAACTTTTCAGAGATGGTTGGCATAAAGGTTTCGCAGGGTCGAAATATTAACGAAGACGACAACTTGCGCAAATCTCGCGTTTTGGTACTAGGCAAAGGTGTCATTCGCGAGCTTTTTGGCGATGAAGAAGCTCAAGTTTTGGGCAGTACCATTCGTGTTGCAGCTAATAACGAGTCATATATTATCGTAGGCATTATAGATGGCAATGGCACCAGCGCCTATTTTAATGGTTGCTATATGCCGGTATCTACATTGCACTCGCGCATCACCGGTGGGGAATTTTACGATGGCGTATTTGCCTTGGCAAAAGAAGGCACTGACGTTATAGAGTTAAGCCAAAGAACTCGCGAGTTTTTCATGCAGCGCTTTAAGCTTGATGAGGGTGGTGTCTTTGTGTACTCTATGCAGGAGGTAATGGATCAAGTGAATGTGATTATGGCGGGGTTTTCGATGATGCTTACGGCAATTGCGTCAATTTCGCTTTTTGTTGGCGGCATTGGTATTATGAATATGATGCTTACTACAGTTACCGAGCGCACTCGCGAAATTGGATTGCGCAAGTCGCTTGGTGCTCATACCTCAGATATAGTTAAGCAGTTTTTAGCCGAGTCAATCGCGCTTTGTACTATAGGCGGCATTTTTGGCATTATCATTGGCTATGGTTTATCATGGGGATTGGCGCTTATCATTGTCATGGTTCAACCTGACATTGGTAACTTTATGCCAGCCTTAGGTCTAAATGCTATCTTAATAGCAGTTGGTGTCTGTGCACTTATTGGCATTGTTTTTGGCTTTTATCCTGCACGAAGAGCAGCGAAGCTAGATCCTGTAGAGTCGCTGCGTTACCAGTAATTAACAAGGCATTATAGTAAGTTAAAGATAATTTATAGATTAAAGATATTTTAAAGGCAATTTAAAGGAGGCTTTTGGTGCAATATCGCAAAGACAAATATGGAAATAAACTTTCTGTTCTAGGTTTTGGTTGCATGCGTCTGCCGCGCACACTGGCTGCTAGCGAAAAGCTGATTGTAGATGCTTGCGCTGCGGGAATAAACTATTTTGATACCGCCTACGTTTATCCTGGTAGCGAAGAAACATTAGGAAAAATTGTTGAGAAAAACGCCCTTCGCGACCGCATCTATATCGCGTCTAAACTGCCGCATCAGAAGTGTAGCTCTGTTGAGGATGTTCAGCGCATCTTTAGCGAGCAGTTGCAGCGCTTGCGTACTAGCAAGATAGATTACTATCTTATTCATAATATAGCAAATATTTCATCTTGGCAGCGCTTAGTAGACTTTGGCTTTTTGGATTGGTTGCTTGCAAAACAAGCCGAGGGCGCAATTGGGCAAATTGGATTTTCTTATCATGGCAAGCAGGGAGACTTCAAACCGCTTTTAGATGCCTATGACTGGGATTTTTGCCAAATACAGTATAACTATGCCAATGCTAATTATCAGGCAGGGCAACTTGGCTTAAAGGCGGCGGCTGCGCGAGGAATTCCCGTGATAATAATGGAACCATTGCTAGGCGGTAAGCTTGCTAATGATCTTTCCCCCGCTGCCGCGAAGTTATTTAAGGCAGTACACGCGGATCGCTCTTTAGCAAGTTGGGGATTTCGCTGGTTGTACAACCAAGAAGAAGTCACTTTGGTGTTGTCGGGGATGAATGCCAGCGAACAATTGGCGGACAATCTACAGGCAGCAAGCGAAGCTTGTGTTGGTATGCTTTCGGCAGAAGAAGAAGCGGTTTATGAGCCTGTGCTGCGCGTGTTTCAGAATGCTAACAAGATTGCATGTACCGGCTGTAATTACTGTATGCCGTGTTCGCAAAATGTTAATATTCCAGATTGTTTTGCAGCCTATAATGTTCGTCACACCATGGGTTTTGTTACTGGATTAACGCAATATATCACATCGGCTGTGGCTAACCCGCCCGACAAGCAGGCTTTAGCTAGCAAATGCACAGGTTGTAAAGCCTGTCTAAAAAAGTGTCCACAGGGCATTGCCATACCCGATGAGCTTGCCTTGGTACGCAAAAGCCTTGAACCATGGTGGTTTGGTTTGGTTGTTGGTGTTGTACGCAAATTTACTAGTTAGTTTACCTACGCTGCCCTTTTGCGTGATTGTTCCTGTATTGGCGCTTTTTCCACGGATACGATTTTTTGCGCGGATATACTTTTGCTGTCACTATTGGGCAGTCATTTGGGTGTTTTTTCTCAACTTGCAAAAATATCGCTATCAATTAGATCGATGAGGTCTAGCGGAGCATAGGTATTTAAGGTTGTGAAGTCTTTAGATAGTATGCTGATAACAGGGAAATAAACTATATCCAGTGCCTCATCATAGCTAATATTTTGCTTCTGAGCATATGCGTTAATTGTTAGCGCAGGTTAGTATAACAAAAGGCGGGCGACAGACGACGACGACGGGTTGCATGCCAACCGAACTGCAAAGGTGGGAATTTCGGATGACATTTAACGGCGACGACTGCGGCGGCGATATACAAAACATTGACTTTGTTAAGTAGGTGGGTTATTATCCATATTGTGAATTAGTTACTTGCAAGGATATTTGTCTATGAACATTTTAATATTGTCATAAAAGCTATTGCCATAAAAGCTTGCTACGGCAAAACAAAATTGCGGCAGATGGCAGATGACAGTTGACTGATTGCGGTTGTGTCATAGTTTGTCTTTTTAACTTAACCAATTCATAAATTGTACTTATTTATTAGGGAGAGACAAAAACCGAGAGGAAGTAAAATGCAAAAACGAGTTACAGCTACAACGCAAGTGCAAACGCAAGTGCAAACGCAAGTGCAAAACACGCAAAGCAACAAAAGGAAGAGCAGGGGTTCTGTAGATATGCTTGCAAAGGCATTCAGACTTGCTGTCGTGGCATTGCTTACGATAGCGTTAACAGGTATTTTGGGTGCCTGCAATCAAGAGAAGCCTGCCGATACCACCACACCTGCAACAGAAGAAAAGACCACACAAAAAGAGTCGGAAGTAACACCTGTTTCGCTGCAAATATTTGCCGCGAATTCTTTAGAGAAGGCTTTGCCGGAAATTCAGGCTTTGTACACCAAGGAGCATCCCGAAGTGACGTTTGCAGACACGCAGTTTAAGGGTTCCGGCGATTTGGTAACCCAACTTCAGGGTGGCGCACAGGCAGACATCTTTATTTCGGCGTCAAAAAGCAGCATGGATAGCGCGGTAGAGAATGGCAACATAGATGAGGAGACCCGCGTTGACATGTTTGGCAACGATTTAGTTGTTGTTACTGCAACAGGTTCTGATATTAAGATTACCTCGTTAGAGGATATAAAGAGTGACGAGATTACTAAGATTGCCATTGGTGAGCCAGCTGCTGTGCCAGCAGGATCATACGCTAACCAATCGCTAAATAAAATTGGGCTTTATTCTGCAGATACTGGCAAAGAGGGTGAATACGATGCCTCAATTGCCGGCAAGATTGTACAGCAGTCTACTGTGGGCAATGTTGCCAAAACTGTAGAGACAGGCGATTGCCAAATAGGCTTCGTATATTCTTCTGATCTTTATCGTTATAGTGGCATACAAACTGTCTTTAAGGTGCCGGCAGACACGCATAAAGCAATAGTTTATCCTGGTGCTGTAGTTAAGGATAGTAAAAACGCTAGCGCTGCGGCTGACTTTTTGGACTTCTGCCTAACAAATGCAGAGGCACAAAAGATTTGGTCACAGTATGGGTTTGAGGTCTTATAAGGGTCCAAGCGTCTTGTAGCTGTTTGCGAGCTACCTGAATTATAATATCCATGTGAGAAAACATCGTCCACATACTTCGTGTAAAACTGGTACGAGCGCTTTTTCGGCGCTCGTACTTTTCTGTTGCCCGCTTCTATTAGTCGTTGTCGTGGCAACCTCTGTTTTTGCGCCTTTGCAGGCTGTTGCACTTACACAAGAAGCATTGGTCACAAAAGATGTCGCAAATAGCACATCTATAGAAACAAATACATTTGTTGAAACAAACACCTCTACAGCAACCAGTGCTTTTACTGCGTTATATGCCCCTACAGCAACCAGCACTTTTACTGCATTATATGCCCCTACAGCAACCAGCACTGCAATTTCTGATATTACTGTTTCAGCCAAAGGCGATGCCGCCAAAGATGACGACGCAAACTTTGCAATTAGTGACTTTGTGCGTCTGAACAAAGGCACAGCAAAAGAGTACAACGGCAAGGATTTTGGCTATCGTTATCCGTTGCAAAGCAAGCAGTCATTTGCCGCTATCTTATTAGACGAGCAGACCGCCATTTTATACATTAATAAGGAAGTCGCAACAGCAGTTGGCTATAATCCCAACAGTGAAGATGATCAAACCAAGCTTATTGCCATGCTTACAGCACTAGACGATGTCTCTAATAATGGTGGCAAGCAGATAAGCGCCTTAAATCTGAAGTGGTATTTTGTGACCGATGGAATAACTAATACCGCAACCGATGTGTCAGCGCAAGCAAGCGCAACGAGTGGTGAGGCAACTCGTGACGAAGC
>JAIRQA010000057.1 GCA_031256715.1 Coriobacteriales bacterium
CTTGCGAACGAGGTCATCTGCGTTAGCGCCGATGAAGATATACGCCGTGAACGTGCTATTAAGCGCGGTATGCTATTACATGATTATAATAGCAGGCTAGCCTTACAGGCATCTGACGAACAGCGCGAAAGTATTAGTGATACAATTTTTTACAACAATGGAACTTTATCAGCCTTAGAGAAGCAGGTGCGAAATTGGTACGACGAGCGACAATCAAGGCTCTTCTCGACATAAATATGCGCGATATAAAGCAGTGTGACATAAATATGCGCGATATAAAGTGAAGAAGCAAATGAACGCGCCATCTAACATTAACATCCCCGGAAAACTTCATGAGTCGCAATTGTTGCAAGGCGAGTTTGTCTTAAATGCGCCATTTAAGCCAGCTGGTGATCAGGGCAAGGCAATTGCTCAGTTATCTTTTGGAGTTAATAGTAAGATGCGTTATCAGACTTTGCTTGGGGTTACAGGTTCTGGTAAGACCTTTACGATGGCTAAAGTGATAGAGACTGTGCAAAAGCCAACATTAGTCATGGCGCCTAACAAGACACTTGCCGCACAACTAGCAACAGAACTGAAGGAGTTTTTTCCCAACAATGCTGTTGTTTATTTTGTTAGTTATTATGACTATTACCAGCCCGAAGCCTATGTGCCTTCTACCGATACGTTTATAGAAAAAGATGCCTCTATTAATGAAGAGGTAGAAAAGCTTCGTCATGCCGCAACTGCGGCTTTGCTATCGCGTCGCGACATCATTGTTGTGGCATCGGTGAGTTGCATTTATGGTATTGGATCGCCTGCCGACTATGCCGGTATGGCGGTTTTTGCGCAGAAGAATTGTGCTTTAAGTCGCGATGATTTAATTAGACAGTTAATAGAAATTCAGTACGATCGCAACGACTTTGAACTTTTACGCGGCAGCTTTCGTGTGCGCGGCGACGCCGTAGATGTTTTTGCTCCTTATGCAGAAAATCCCTTACGTATAGATTTTTTTGGTGATGAAATCGATGGTATTTATGAGATAGACAAAGTTTCCGGTGAGCTAGTACACGAGTATAATAGCATACCAATATGGCCGGCTTCGCACTATGTCACTGAACGACCAAAGATAGTTGCTGCTTTAGACACAATTGCCAAGGAGCTTCAGCAGCAATTGGCAGAATTTAAGAAAGATGGCAAACTGCTAGAGGCTCAAAGGCTCGAGATGCGCACCAGCTACGATCTAGAGATGCTAGAAACTATGGGCTTTTGCTCTGGCATAGAAAACTATTCGCGTCATCTAGATGGTCGCTTAGCAGGTGAGCCTCCGTTTACGCTCATAGACTATTTTCCAACGGACTTTCTTTGCATCATAGACGAAAGTCATGTCACTGTGCCACAGATACGCGGCATGCATGAAGGGGATCGCTCGCGAAAAATTACTTTGGCAGAACATGGCTTTCGCCTACCTAGCGCTTTAGACAATCGCCCTTTGCGCTTTGATGAGTTTGAGCGTCGAGTGCCGCAGTTTATTTATGTTAGTGCAACCCCTGGCGACTACGAGATACAGGCAAGCGAACAATTGGTAGAGCAGATAATTAGGCCTACAGGATTACTTGATCCCGAGATAGTGGTTCGCCCAATTGCGGCACAAATTGATGACATTATAGAGGAGGCGCGAACTCGCGCATCTAGCAACGAACGTGTGCTAATTACAACCTTAACCAAAAAGATGGCGGAAGACCTTACAGATCATCTTTTAGACAGGGGAATAAATGCTCGCTATATGCATTCAGATATAGCAACAATGGAGCGCGTAGAGATACTACGCGATCTGCGCATGGGCAAGTTTGATGTTTTGGTAGGAATCAATCTTTTACGTGAAGGATTAGATTTGCCTGAAGTCTCACTCGTTGCCATCTTAGATGCCGACAAAGAAGGCTTTTTGCGCAACCACCGCTCACTAATACAATCTATAGGTCGTGCTGCTCGTAATGTTTCTGGGCAAGTAATCATGTATGCCGATAAACTCACAGATTCTATGTCTTCGGCTATAAATGAGACACGTCGTCGTAGAGAGATTCAGGCAGCTTACAATGCCGAACATGGCATTAAACCGCAAACAATACGCAAGGCAATTAGCGATATCATGCGCTTTGTAGACGACGCGCGCGAGGGCAAAATAGAACAAAGTGATGTTGAGAAGGTCGCTTGCGAGCTAGCCGAACTTCCCAAAGATGAGGTTTTGCGCATCATTAGTTCTATGGAAGACGAGATGGCGCAAGCTGCGGCGCAAATGAACTTTGAGCAAGCCAGCCGCTTGCGCGACCAGATTGTCCGTTTGCGAATAGAAATAGAGGGCTCAAGCGAGGATGCGATTTTGGCCAACATGCGTGCAAGTGCGCGTCGGGGCAGTGCCTATGGCGCTCGCAAACCAAGGTCTAAGTCGCATAAAAGTTTAAAGCGCTAATTATGTTAATATTTGGGAAGTCTTGCAAGGTTTAAACTAAGCAAGTGCAAGCGACACAAAGCTTAGATTGAGTTGCAATTATACAAAACCACGTTTGGCATTACTGCTATAGTGGTAACAAAGTTTTTACTAGGTATTTTTTTACGTTTTTGCTGGGTTATAATTATTGTTGCTTTTTGTTAACTGGAGGCATCTGGAGGTATTAATGGAATTTGTTGTTGTTGAGCATCCACTTATCGCGCATAAACTATCGCTTTTGCGCTCGCTTGAAACGCCAACTGCTTTGTTTCGCAATATCGTAAACGAGTTGGTTGCCCTATTGGCATATGAAGCAACGCGACGTGTGAAAACTGAACAGATAGAGATTGTCACCCCAATCACAAAAACTATTGGTACGCGTCTAAGTAAAAGTCCACGTCCTATTATTGTACCTGTACTGCGTGCTGGTCTTGGTATGCTAGATGGTATGTTGCACTCTATGCCTGTTGCCGAGGTCGGTTTTTTAGGCATTAAGCGTAACGAGGAAACCTTAGAACCGCAAACTTATGCCAATCGCTTACCCGATGACCTTATGGGACGGCAATGCTATATCATCGATCCCATGCTTGCAACTGGGGGAACTTTAATTGACTCTATTAATTATCTTGCAGAGCGTGGTGCGCAAGACATTACCTGCATTTGCATTTTAGCTGCTCCTGAAGGCGTGCAGGCTATGCGCGAAGAACTTGACCCTAACTTAAACCTTAGTGTCTTTGTTGGCGCTTTAGATGAGCGCTTAAATGAAGTTGGCTACATAGTTCCAGGTCTTGGGGACGCTGGCGATAGACTTTATGGGACAGCAAATTAAAAGGTTCACTGTTCACGCCCCCCTGCGTCATCCTAAGATTGCCGTGGTGGCAATCTTTTAGGCTTAGACACTTCGGTCTGGCGAACTAGAACCTTTTAGCTCTCGCTTCGCTTGCCTCTAGATGACATGGGGTGGGGCGTGAACACTAACATTAAAAGATGACTGTAATAGCAAAAATTGCCATAACAAGAAATCACGATGATGCTTAGTTGCCATGTTAAGAAGCAAATATGTTTTAGGCTAGCTTAATATTAAGCGCGCTTGCGATTAAGATAGCAATGATATGTGATAGCAGAGATGTGTGATAGTAAAGATATGTGATAGCAAAGATATGTGATAGTAAAAAAAGTTTGAAAGTTTTTTATGTCCGCAAATAAGAACAGGAGGAGAAAGATCATGCAAGAAAATGAACAGAACAACAGCGACAAAAACGATGGCGCAAGATTTTTTGGGTGGAAGTTACATGGCGACGGCAAAACGCTTATGCCAGGTGAGGTTGTTAATCCAGACGAGCGTCTAAGCTGGACGCGCACCACTAGCATTGGACTGCAACACATTGTAGCAATGTTTGGCGCCACATTTTTAGTGCCGCTGCTAACCGGATTTTCGCCTGCGACAACATTGTTCTTCTCGGCAATTGCAACTATTCTTTTTCTGATAATTACTCGCAATAAAGTTCCTAGCTATCTAGGCTCTAGTTTTGCCTTTATTGCACCTATCATTGCGGCTAAGGCCGGAGGTTTAGGTGTTGCTGTTTTTGGAATCTTGGCCACTGGTATATTATTGGCAGTAATAGGCTTGATTGTTACTCGTGTGGGACCCGGATGGATAAACAGAGTTATGCCACCTGTGGTTACAGGCACTATTGTTGCACTTATTGGTTTTAATCTTGCGCCTGCTGCCTATAACAATTTTACCGTTTCGCCTATAACAGCAATGGTTACTCTTTGTTCGGTTGTTCTTATAGCCGCATTATTTAAGGGTATAATTGGCAGGCTTTCGATTCTTTTAGGCGTTATAATTGGTTATGTTTGCGCCATTATACGTGGCGAAGTAGACTTTAGTTCTATTAACGAAGCGGCCTGGATTGGACTTCCGGATTTTACACTACCTATTGCGGACTTTAGTATATTGCCCATGTTTTTGCCTGTCGTCCTCGTTCTTATTGCCGAAAATGTAGGACACATAAAATCTGTTTCTGTCATGACTGGGAAAAATTTAGATAGATCTATTGGTTGGGCACTGTTCTCGGACGGTCTTGGCACCACTTTAGCAGGCATAGGTGGAGGTTCCGGCACAACAACTTACGCCGAAAACATTGGCGTTATGGCAGCGACAAAGGTTTATTCTACAGCTGCCTATTGGGTGGCAGGCGCAGGCGCGCTGGTGTTAAGTCTTTGTCCGAAATTTGGCGCTGCCGTGGCATCTGTGCCAAGTGGAGTTTTAGGTGGTGTCACCGTTTTACTTTATGGAATGATAGGCATGCTTGGTGTACGTATCTGGGTAGAGAACCGCGTTGACTTCTCTAAACCTATAAATATAACCACAGCTGCCATTCCATTGGTCATTGGCATTGCCGACTTTACTTTTCAGATTGGTGACTCATCGCTTACGGGAATTGCGATTGGATCTATCGCTGCCCTTGTTATTTTTCATCTGATTTTTTTCCTCAATCGTTTGCGCGGAATAGATGTAGACATTAAACAAAGTGAGAAGGACTTCGTACTCATAGAAGGCGCCGAAGATGTTGCTGAGGCTATTGAAGAGACTGCTGAGAATAGCCGCCAAAGTTGATAAAGTTAAGTAAGTTGGTTAAGCCGTCAAAGCTGGCGAAGCCGACAAAGTTGGTGAAATCGTCAAAGCTGATGTAGCCGTCAAAGCTGGCGCAGCCGACAAAGCCAATTGGCATATTGTTATTGTTACTGCAAGTGGTATCAACAATATATCTAAAACAAACAGATGACCAGTAGTTTTGCTGCATTAGTGGTACTGCTC
Organism: Coriobacteriales bacterium; assembly: GCA_031256715.1. Lineage (GTDB taxonomy): Bacteria > Actinomycetota > Coriobacteriia > Coriobacteriales > UBA8131 > JAIRQA01. The sequence goes on from JAIRQA010000057.1 coordinate 5,292, forward strand.
TAAGTCTTAAATGCTTATGCGCTAAGGAAGCAAAATTTGTAAATCAAATGAATATTAGCACTCATGTGTAATGCATGAGTGGCTTCACTCATGCATAATCTTTGTGTACGCAAGGAACTCTAGAAGGTGCGACAGATAAAGAATCGTAAGAAGTTTTCTAGAGCAAGTATACAATAAATGTCGCCTTAAGGCGGCAAAGATTTTGATGTGAGGAGAATCATGGCTGACTACAATGAGTATCTAGCTTCATTTGATCACGCTGCCTATCACGAAGGTGAGTGGCAATGGCAAGAGGGTGAGTTTACTGTAACGCGCACGACGCATTGGTCGCCTCCGGGGTGTCATATGGGCTGCGGTGTACTATTGTATACCAAGGATAATAAGTTACATAAAGTTGAAGGCGACCCACTTAATTCTGTAGCCTCAGGAAAGCTTTGTGTACGTTGCCTTGCCATGCCAGAAGCAACAAACCATCCAGACCGGCTAAAGTATCCCCTAAAGCGTGCAGGTCAACGCGGCGAGGATAAATGGGAGCGAATTAGTTGGGATGAAGCCTTAGATACGATAGCCGAGCGAGTTTTAAGCATTAAGAAAGATTATGGTTCTGAATGTATAGTTGTTGTACATGGAACCGGACGCAATATTGGCTGGCAGGTGCCGTACTTTGCATCCGCATGTATGCAAACGCCCAATGTATCTACCTTTGGCTTTGGCGGCTTTGCTTGCTATCTGCCAAGAATGATTGGTACATCTGCAAAGTATGGCGACATGATTATTGTAGACGCGTCCCAGGCGCATCCAAACCGCTATGCCGCAAAGGATTGGCAGGTTCCTGGTGTGATACTTATCTGGGGTAACGAACCTATTAAAAGTAACGCTGATGGCTTTTTGGGACATTGGTTGGTGCAATGTGTGCAAATGGGTTCAAAAGTCATTTGTGTAGACCCACGCCTAACATGGTGGGGTGTTCGCAGCGACTATTGGCTGCCAGTGCGACCCGGTACTGATGCCATTCTTGCCATGGCCATGCTAAATGTTATTGTTGCCGAGGAACTATATGATCATGATTTTGTAGATTGCTGGACATATGGTTTTGAGGTCATGGCAGAGCGCGTTGCCAATAAAACCCCAGAATGGGCTGAACCACTTTGCGAAGTTTCTGCAGATAAAATTCGTGGAGCAGCTCGCTTAATAGCAACTTCAAGTAGCTGTGCTTGCCAATGGGGTCTGGCTTTTGAGCAACAGATAGCCGCCTTAGGTGTGACAGAAACCGTGGCAGACATCATGGCTATCACTGCCAATATAGATAACCCCGGCGGCAACTCCCTTTTTCGCTGTGCCTATCTAATAGAAAAACGTTATGGTTTGGGCGATGATTATATCGATAAAGACGTATATGCTCGCAAGTTAATCGCACCTGTAAGTGGTATAAACGAGTCACGCATTGTTTCTTGTGCAGACTCAGATGCGATTTTAGCTTGTTTAGAAACTGGCGAGCCTTATGAGATTCAGATGTTTTGGATTCAGAGCTCTAATGCTTTGGCTTGTGCGTCTATGGATCCTGCTCGTACCTATAACGCTCTAATGAAAGTGCCATTCATTGTTGTTGCAGACCCATTTATGACACCTACAGCTCAAGCATTGGCCGACATTGTTTTGCCTGTTGCAATGAGCTGCGAGCGTAATTCCTGTCGCACTTGGTGGACACCAGTGCGCACAATGGTTAAGGTCACAGATTACTATGAAGCAAAAAGCGACGAATGGATCGTCTTGCAGCTTGGCAAGCGTGTTAAACCAGAATATTGGCCATGGGAAGATGACAAGGAATTTGCAAACTGGTACTTAACCGATCAGTTGGCGCCTGGCGGAACATTGTATCAACGCACATGGAAAGACACTGTAGAAAATCCTGGTACTGACTGCTGCAATGGAATCGAATATTGGGACTGGGATGCGACTTATCATAAATATGCCAAGGGCATGTTGCGGCCTGATGGTGAGATTGGCTTTAATACTCCTACAAAACGTATAGAGTTGTGGTCTTTTGGTTATGACCGTTGGGGCGTAGACCCACTACCGTTTCATGTAGAACCGCCAGAAAGCCCCTTGTCGACGCCACAGACGTTTAAGGACTTTCCGTTGGTTCTTTCTGGCGGTGGTCGTTCATTTGAGTTTTTCCATTCGGAGCATCGTCAATTGCCAACAATGAGAGAATTTCATCCCGATCCTCTGATAATGGTCAATCCTAGCGATTGCGAAAAGTATGGCGTAAAAGATGGACAGTGGATCTGGATGGAAAATAGTCGCGGTGCTCGTTGCAAGCAAAAGGTTAAGTCTACTATCGAGGTACTTCCTGGTCGCGTGCACGCCGAGCATGGCTGGTGGTTCCCAGAACAAGATGGTGCAGCACCTAACTATTATGGCACCTATGAATCAAACTTAAATAATATGACACAGGCATTTCGTACAGGACAAGGAGGAATTGGCAATCCCATTAAAAGTATGCTTTGCAAAATTTATCCAGTGCAAGATAGCGATGTGCTGCCTCATGATATAATTGCTAAAAACGGGGACTTTGCTAGCTATGAGCCAGGACAGCCATATCCTTACATTGAGGAGCCAGTGGTTACAACAATTAATTAGGGTGGTGATATAGCAAATGCGTCATAACGAAAAGTAGGAATGGCTGACACTGTGATAGTTAAAATAATGGTTCGCTATATGTATGGTGAACTCTTGATAAAAGCGTTAAGATAAAAGCAAAGGTAAAACGCTAGGGTAATTGCATTTGCAAAGATGACATAAAATTTTAGAGGAGAAGTTTCATGAACAGTATATTAGTAAACTACGAATATTGTACCGGATGCCGCTCTTGCGAGCTAGCCTGTCGCAATGAGTTAGGCCTTACGGCAGGGCAATCTGGTATTGTTATAACCGAGGTAGGCCCCATAGAGTTTAATGCTGATATTGGGCTTGCAGGCGAACCATATGATTGGGTCTACATGCCTGTATTAACTCGTGCTTGTAATCTTTGTGAGACGCGCAGCCAACAAGGTAAGCTGCCATCATGTGTTCAATCGTGCCAAGCATGGTGTATGTATTTTGGTGAGCCACAAAAGCTCGTAACAAAGATTGATGGCAAAACACGTTGGGCGTTATTAGGAAAATAGCGACATGCAAAACAAACAGAAGCCTGCTATTATCAAGCGACAAGAAGAAGGTAGCGTTGTTATCGATTTTTTTCTTGCAATTGGTATTTTTGGTAATTCTCTTTTTCTGGCATGGATGTTTTTGTTATTTGGCTCAACGCTATTTTCTCTAAAGCTTATACCAAGTGGCGAGCAAACAATTTTTTTGCATATAGGGTTAACGCTTGGTGTAATTTTTACTTTATGTTTGACGCTAATATTTTCTAAAACAGTGTTCAGATTGCGCAATGTTTTGCCTATATTTGCGATATTGTTTTCTGTATCAAATCTTTGGGTTGAGCTCTTTGATATCTTTGGTCAAGGCTCTTGGCTTTATTACCTTACTTGGCCATGTACAGGCATTGGGTTGGCAATTATGGTTCTAATCTGGAGTGAATTTTCGGCATCACTTAAGGTTGGTCAAGCTAAGCTTTTCATTGGTCTTTCGGCATGTTTTGCCGCAATTTGGGTTGCAATAGTCTTAATCACAGTTGAACAATTTCGCTATTTTCTGGTTTACGCCCTTCCTTTTCTTTCGCTTTTAGTAATGATATTTCTTCGCAACTACTATCTCTTTTTTCTTAACCTTGACTTCATAGATGCCAAAACATCACTTTCGCGCATGCGAATGTCATATAAGCCTGTGCTTTCTACCTTTGGCTGTTCATGCGCACTAAGTTTTGTACTGTCTTGGTTCATTACCTTTAAGTATGATGATATCGGACTTAATCTAGCTCTAGTACTTTTTTGTCTTGTTGCCGCAATAATTCTTGTTGTAGACACTGTTCGCTGGAAGCGTTTGGGCGAAAACTTTATGGTGCGTAGCTTCTTGATTTTTGTGGCTATTGGCATGCTGCCATTACTTTTTATCAGCGATGTTGGTAAAGTTGTTTGCTGTGTTATTTTAGTTTGCGGCATGCTTTATTCTTTGCTGCATAGCATGGGTGCATTATGCGAGCATATTAACATATTCAAACTTTCACCAATGTTCACTTTTGCCTTTGGGCGCGTGTTTAGCTATCTTGGGATTCTTGTTGGATTAATAGGAGGATATATTGCCTTTTGGCTTCAGCCATTTGGTGATACAAGTCTTGCCATTGTAACATTCACTTTAATGCTTGTTGTTGTTGTGGCTACAGTTTTAGTTAAAATGGAGAATAACTATCCCATAAACGACCATGATGTTAATGTTGGCGGTATGTATGCTGTTAAACTTGAGCTTCACTGTGCGCAAGAAAGTGAAATAAGTGCAACCGAAGATAATGTCGAGAAAACCGAACAGCCTAAGCTTTGGCGACGCAAATGCGAAGGCGTTGCCGCTGCTTATGGACTAACTCAACGCCAAACAGAAGTATTAGTACTTTTAAGCAAGGGTCGCAATGCAGACTATATCACCAAAGAACTTTTTATCTCGCTGCATACCGCAAAAGCTCACATTTACAATATTTACCAAAAGATGGGTGTTCACGGGCGTCAAGATCTTATTGACATAATTGAGCGCGTGCGCATAGACATCTAGTTATGCTCTAATTAATTGTTTGCGCCTTATAAATGCTGGCGCAGACATAATTCGCTGTTTTCAGTTTTCTTTTCTATGAGCCATCTATAAGTCATTAAATGTTTAGGCTCTAAGTACTGCCATTAGCGGCAGTTTCTGAGCCTATGGATAACATCTGTAAGTCCTTAAATCTTGAGGTCTAAGCACTCTCTAATGCTTGCAGTCTTACTTTTCTCTGTTTGCTTAAAGAGTGAAAAACTGGTACGGCGGTATGATGACAAGTTCTAAAGCTAATACTATGCTCTGTTTAATTCTTTTTGCAAAGGCAACAACAGAAATGAGAATGGAGGAGAGTATACTATTATGTTATTTAACTATCAAGAGTTCCTAGATGGCATCAATCGAGACGCCTATCATGAAGGTGAGTGGCAGTGGGAGGAGGATGGCTATACTGTAACTCGAACTTATACCTACTCTGCGCCTGGTTGCCACGATTCCTGTGGCGTACTCATGTACACAAAAAATGGCAAGCTAGAACGCGTGGAGGGCGATCCTTTAGATCCTTGTGCTAATGGGCGACTATGCATGCGATGCTTAAACTTACCTGAGGGCGTAAATTATGAACAGCGCCCCAAACATCCAATGAAAAGGGCGGGAAAACGCGGCGAGAATAAATGGACAGAGATTAGTTGGGAAGAAGCGTTAGAGACAATTGCCACTTGGATTCGTGTGAATATAGACGAGGCGGGATTAGGACGCGAGTCTATTTTTGTTAACCATGGCACAGGGCGCAACATCTCGTCTTGGGTGCCTTTTTTGGGCGGTGCCTGTCTTGGAACACCAAACATTGGAGCTATAGGTTTTTCTGGCTATTCTTGTTATTTGCCACGTACTTGTGGCACGGCTGCTGGTATTGGTGACTTTCCTATAGTGGACGCCTCTGAGACTCATGAGGATCGTTACAATAACCCAGAGTGGTTACCACCAGAAGTCATAGTTATCTGGGGCTGTGAGCCTCTTAAGTCTAATGCTGATGGTTTTTTAGGGCACTGGCTTAATGTTTGTTTGCAGATGGGTTCTAAGCTCGTTGTTATCGATCCACAACTTACATGGTTAGGCGCAAAGGCAGACTTTTGGCTGCCTTTGCGTCCGGGTACAGATCTTGCACTTGCTTTGGCTTGGCTTAATGTTATTACGACCGAGGAGCTAGAAGATAAGGAGTTTATCGAGCTTTGGTGTGCCTACTATGATGAACTTAAAGAACATGTTGCTCAGTTCACTCCAGAATGGGCTGCAGAGATTTGTCAGATTGATGCCGAGCTAATTCGTAAATCGGCTCGTTTTTATGCTAAGGCTTCGCGAGGTGCCATACAGTGGGGGCTTGCCTTTGATACGCAAGTAGATTCTATTCAGCTATGTCAAACAGTAAGCAATCTCATGAGTGTCTGCGGAAATATTGACAAGCCTGGAACAAATATTTTAGTACGTAATGGTTTCGAGATTAATCCTGGCTATGCGACTGCTCAGCTATATTGCCCAGAAGAAACATTTGCAAAGAAACTAACTGTAGACCTCGTGCATCCAAATTGTGTTCAGTTTATAGGTATGGCAGACTGTGATGCGGTTAACCGTGCATTTGAGTCTGGCAGGCCTTACCCTATAAAAATGTTTTGGTCTCAAGGGTCAAATGGCATTACTTGCTCGGCAACTGCATCGGGGCGAGTCTTTAAAATGCTCCAGAATATAGAGTTCTGTGTAGTGGCCGACCCTTACTTAACACCAACAGCAGTTGCCTTTGCAGACATATTTTTGCCACTTAAAACGACTGCCGAACGCGATTCGATGCGTGTTTGGTGGACACCATTGCGCGCCATGAAAGGTGTTAGCGAATGGTACGATGCAAAAAGTGACGAGGAGCTTGTTATAGCGCTTGGCTTAAAACTTAACCCGGAATTGTTTCAGAAGCGTTGGCCAACAATGGATGCTTTAAAACAAGACTATCTAGATACAGGTTTTAATATCTACGATGAACAGACTGGCAAAAGCTATCGTAGCGCCGGCAGATCTAAAGCAGGTCGCATAGAGGTAGCTGATGCTCACACTAACTACTATCACAAACACAAAGATAACGGCGATGGCACCTATGATAATTTAGTGCAACGCGGTGGATATGAGTATGATGATTTTTGTGCTACGTATCGCAAATATGAAAAGGGGATGCTTAGACCTGATGGAAGTCCAGGATTTGCCACTCCTACCGGTCGCATTGAACTTGTGCCTTTTATCACTTTTGGAGCGTGGGGCATAGAGCCTTATGCCACACATCGTGAAAGCATTAGTGCGACACGCTGGCTTAATGATGCAGAATATAAAGCTAAGTATCCATTTATTTGTATTAATGGCACGCGTTCATATGAGTTTTTTCATTCAGAAAATCGTCAACAAAAGACAATGCGCGAGTTCCATCCTTGGCCGCTTGTAAAAGTGAGCTCCCAGACAGCAAAGGAATATGGAATCAGCGATGGTGATTGGCTTTGGCTTGAAAATAGCGAAGGGCGGTGTAGACAAAAGGCAGTTATAGACCCCACACTTAACCCAAATTATGTTCACGCCGAACATGGTTGGTGGTTTCCAGAGGCTAAGCCTGAATTTCCACATCTATTTGATAGCTTCGAGTGTAATATTAACAACCTTACGCATTCTTACGAGACAGGCCCTGGCGGTATAGGTAATCCTCTAAAAAGCATCTGCTGTCGCATATACAAATGTACAAAAGAAAACATGTCCCCAACACCAGGTGAGGTCATAACCAAGCTAAATGGCTATCGTAATAACTTTATAGCATGCGAACCCTTTGCTCGCGATTTAGCGTATGACTCTACATGCAACATAAATAAAGATGTCATCAAAGACACACCATTAGCTGATGTTTTTGGCGATGGCAGTTCTTTAGATACTATTTATGGCAACAAGAAAGGGGAATAAGATGACCAAAGGAATATTAATAAACTATGAGTTTTGTACTGGTTGCCATAGTTGCGAGGTTGCATGCAAAAAAGAGTTAGGGCTTGATTTTGGTGAGTTTGGTATTAAATTAGAACAGGTTGGCCCTTACAAATATCAGACAGGCGATTTGAGCGAAAAGTGGGAGTGGACTTACCTGCCAGTTCTAACAAAGGCCTGCACTATGTGCGAAGATCGGGTGAAGACTGGCAAAATGCCTGCTTGTGTTCAGCATTGTCAAGCATGGTGTATGTATTTTGGTGACGTTGAAGATTTGGCAAGGAAAATCGATGGAAGTTCCCGCTGTGCATTGATGACTGGTGCAGTGACAAGTTAGCATTAGCATGTAAGCAGAGATTTTCTCGACATAAAAAAAGATAAACAACAACAGGGAAGGATTCATAAAAAATGGAGAAAAAAGCAGGACTGCATAAAGCGTATTTTGTTTTCTTTGGTATTTGTTTAATGATGGCTGGAGGCATGGGTTTGGTGCTTAATGTAGTTGGGAACTTTTTTGCGCCTATTGCCCAACAGGCATTTGGTATGGACGTTATTGGCGTTAAACCAGATGGCACAGATCTTTTGGCATTTGAACCACATATGACAGAGGTTACATTAATAATGACGGTATACTCTTATGTCATGTTCTTTTGGTTACCTTTTGCCGGCAGGCTTTTTGGCAAGGTTGATGGACGTATTCTTTTTGGCGTTGCAGGTATTGTTTGTGCGTTATCAACGGCTTTAATGGGGTTATATCCAAATACTGTTGATAACCACAACATGCTTTTATTTTATGCTTCTGCTGTGGGCTGGGGTTTAGCAGGTCCAATACTTTGGCTAGTTGGGCCTTCAGTGTTAATTAACAATTGGTTTGCCCCACATAAGGCGGGAAAGATGTTGGGTATCGCCTCTGCCTTTACTGGCGTCGGTGCGTTTTGCTGGTCGCCGCTTTTTGGTTACATTATTAATCCTGTCGCTCGCGGCGGATCGGGCATTGGTTATCAGACAGGCTTTCTTATAGAAGCTGCACTTGTGGTAATCCTTATTGTTTTACCGGCAATCTTCTTGTTTAGGACTCATCCTAAAGACCTTGGGTTGAAACCTTGCGGTGCCGATGATCCTCAAGAGGTAAAGGATAAGGTAAAAGTTGATAGTTTGGGTGGGCTTGGGCCAAAGGCAGCTTTGGCTACTGCAGCCTTCTATCTGATTTTTATTGCTGCTTGTATCATTTCTCTTGGTGGTGGCTATAAATCTACCATGCCAACGATGGTTGCTCAAACTTTCCCAGATATTACTGCTGTTGGCGCGCTATTGATATCAGCAGCAGCAGTTGGCAATGTGCTTGGCAAGATTTTCTTGGGATTTGCTGTAGACAAGATTGGTATTGTTGCCGCACTTGTAGTTTTCGTTGTGCTAGCAATGATAGGTTTTATTTGTCTTGCATTTAGCGGTGGTACTGAAGCAATTTTGCTTGTAGGTGCCTTTGGTATAGGCACATCAGATGCTTTAATGTCTGTGGGATTGCCATTAACTACTCGCACCGTATTTGGCTTAAAGCATTATGCAAAGATTTATTCTTTCCTTAATATGGGCATTGCGGTTCTTGGCGGACTTGGTGCGGTTATGGTTACCACACTGGCAAACAATATCTTTGTTAGTAACTACCAACCAGGATACCTGATTGGCTTGGGTGGCTTTGTTATTGTTGGTACATGCCTTGTGCTCGCGCTAATTAACGCCAAAAGTTTTAGAAAGAAATGGGAAGATGATTAGCATTAGGCTTAAGCTAAGAACCAATCAATTTTTTATAAGGAGTGCTTGTGAAAAGTGCAATGCAATACAAAAACGATCTTGGTAAGCCGTGGCGTTATAACGAGGATGAGTTTGAAGTTATACGTACTTCTATGTGGTCGCCACCAGGGTGTCACCCAGTAGGTTGTGGCTTAAAACTATACGTGAAAGATGGTGTCTTAGATCATGTGGAGGGCGATGAAAATCATCCGGTAACCAAAGGGCGACTTTGCCCGCGTTGTTTGGCACTTAAAGATTATGTTTACAATCCTAGTAGAATTATTTATCCGATGCAACGCGATCCGGCAGATCGTGGTAAAGCAGACAAATGGCAACGCTGTAGTTGGGAGGATGCCTTTGCGCTAATTAAAGAAAAGCGGGACTATCTTGCTGCAACATATGGACCGGAATGCATGGCGGTGCTTTCTGGAACTGGTCGAAGTGGCGGCATTATGGTTTCTGATATGGCTCAGGCAGTACTAGGAACTCCAAATGCATGTTATACACAGTCTGGCTACGCATGCTATCAGCCTCGTTCTGCTGCATGTTCACATGTACTTGGAGCCTATTATCCAGAGATTGACTATGCTGGTGGCTTAGAGGAAACCTATGACAATCCAGAATTTGTAGTTCCGGAAGTAATTGTAGTTTGGGGAAAAGAGCCGTTGCCATCTAATGGTGATGGTCTATGGGGGCATGCTGTTATAGACATGATGAAACGAGGTGCAAAATTAATTAGCGTAGATCCGCGTGTGAATTGGCTCTCATGTCGCTCGACTGTGCAATGTCGCTTGCGCCCTGGTACTGACACTGCGCTGGCAATGGCTTGGCTTTGGGTCATTATTAATGAAGAGCTATATGACAAGGAATTTGTAGATAAGTGGTGCTATGGTTTTGAAGAATTTGCTGCTCGCATTAATGATCCAGAAAAAGGCATGACTCCCAATAAGGCAGCCGAAATATGCGATATACCTGTAGATGTTATTTATGAAGCAGCACGCCTTTATGCTAAAGCAAAGCCCGCATCTATTGCTTGGGGACTTGCTTTGGATCAGAATCAAAATGGCAATCAGGCGGGGCATTGCCTACTTGCATTGATGTCAATCACAGGAAACGTAGATATACCAGGCGGTCAGATCATTGCCGAGATTGATCCAGCACCAGGTGTTGCCATTGATGCTAAGTCGCAGGCAGCAGCTTTAGCTGATTTAAAGAAGGCTGCTTTTAGCGCTGATGTTAAGTCTGATAATGTGTCAAAAGATCTGTTAGATGATAGTTTAACGACAACACGCATGGAAGTTAACCTAGACAAAGCAGATGCAGCATCGGATAAAAGCACAGCAGAAGATGCCGCCAGACCAACACGCAGAATAGGTTGGGATGCGCTTTCTGATGAACTAAAGCAAAAAACTATTGGCATGAAGGAATATCCGATGTATGTTAATAACATTCGCAATGCACATGCCGATCGTATGTTTGATGCAGTGACAACAGGGGATCCATATCCTATACGTATGGCATGGATACAATCTACAAATCTATTGGCACCTACATGTTCTGCAGAAAGCGATAAATGGTATCAAGGCTTGCTCAAGTGCGAGTTTAATTTTGCGACTGACCTTTTTATGACTCCTTCTGTGCAAGGGCTTTGCGATTTGTTTTTGCCTTTATCAACTTGTGCCGAGAAAAACGATGTCTCTATGACACATTATTTTGGCTCGCCTGTTACCATTGGTGCGATAAACAAGGCAATAGATGTTGGCGAGACAAAAAGTGATGCTCAAATAATGATTGAGTTAGGAGCATATTTACAGAGCAAGGCCTTGGAGGGCATGTTTATAGATGCCGAAGACTTTCTTAACCAGCGTCGTGCTAATGTTGCAAAAATGAGCTGGGCGAAACTAGCGCAAAAAGTAAACTTTCAGCGAGGTGTAAATTATCGCAAATATGAAACCGGCAGGCTGCGCCCTGATCGTTTGCCCGGCTTTCTTACGCCTACAGGGCGAATTGAACTATGGTCAACTGCCTTTGCCGCCAATGGCGAAGACCCATTGCCATATTACTCAGAGCCTGCATTCTCGCCATATTCATCGCCTGAGCTTGCAAAAAAGTATCCCTTCATCTTAACTACTGGAGCTAGAACATATGCGTTCTTTCATAGCGAGCATCGTCAGATTCCTATCCTGCGCGAGCTTAATCCCGATGCGATGATAGAAATACACCCGGCAGATGCAGCAGAATTAGGAATAGCTTCTGGTCAGTGGGTAGAGATTGCAAACGATTTTGGTAAAGCAAAATTTAAAGCAAAACTATCGCCAATTGTAAAGCGCGGTGTTGTTCAGGCTCAACATGGTTGGTGGTTCCCAGAACAAGATGGTAACGCTCCAAATCTTTATGGTGTATTTCAAAGCAATTGTAATACTATGATAGCTAATCACTATAATAGTAAGCTAGGATATGGAGCACCATATAAATGCAATATTTGTTCTGTTGTGCCACTTAAAGAAAGCTATGATACCAACATGTCTGTTGTAGACTCTAAGTTTGGAAAGCTGGTAATCTAATGACAAATGCTCATAATGTTATAAATGAAACAACCAACTTTTATGCAAAAAGTACAGCGAAAACCAAGGCAGTGACATGCGCTAAGAATGATAGCGAGACTGCCGGAAAATTTGGTTTATTAATAGACTATGAGTTTTGTACTGGATGTGAAACCTGTGTTGTTGCTTGCAAGAAAGAGCATGATTTTCCGGTAGGTAAATGGGGCATTAGAGTTTTGGAAGATGGCCCATGGCAAAAAATTGATGGCGAAGAAGGCGGTCGTGGTTTTAACTGGAACAAGATTCCAGTTCCTACCGACCTCTGTGATCTTTGTGGCAAACGTACCGCTCGCGGCAAAATTCCCAGCTGCGTGCATCATTGTCAAGCATTTGCCATTAAGTATGGCACAATAAAAGAATTAGCAAAAATTATGGTTGAGAAGCCCAAGCAGGTTTTATGGTTTCCTAGGGTGACATAAAAAACAAGGAACCTAAATATGGCATCAGCATGACTTCTTTACCTGATAACAAGCTCTAAAGGAAGGAAAGGTCATGATAGATCGCTATACGCGTCCTCAGATGGGCAAGATATTTAGCTTGCAGAATAAATTTGCTATTTGGCAAGAAATAGAGATTTTGGCTTGTGAGGCTCAAGCAGATCTAGGCGAGATAGGGATTACAACAAAAGATGCTCAATGGATACGCGAGCATGCCAGCTTTGATGTTTCGCGTATTGCCGAAATTGAAGAAGTAACCAACCACGATGTTATTGCCTTTCTTACAAATATGGGCGAAAACATAGACGCTAGCCTAGCGCCTGACAGCCCCAGACCTTCACGTTGGGTACACTATGGCATGACTTCATCTGACCTTGGCGATACAGCGCTGTGTTGTCAAATTACACAAGCAATAGATTTGCTCTTACCAGCACTTGCCAAACTGGGAGAGACCTGCCGTTTGCGGGCTTTTGCAGAAAAAGAAACGCTTTGTGTTGGACGTACCCACGGCATACATGCCGAGCCCATGACTTTTGGCATGAAGTTTGGTATGTGGGCTTGGGCTATAAAGCGAGCCTATGATCGCTTGCTTGCAGCGCGCCAAGTTGTGGCAACTGGAGCCATTAGTGGCGCTGTGGGCAGCTATTCTAGTATCGATCCTTATGTAGAGAAGTACGTCTGCGAGAAACTCGGTCTTATCCCTGATCCTTTATCTACACAAGTTGTTGCACGTGATAGGCATGCGCAGGTCGCATGTGCGCTGGCTATTGCTGCTGCTAGCTTAGAGCAGATTGCTACCGAGGTGCGCTCGCTGCAAAAGTCGGATACACTTGAAGCCGAAGAGCCATTTACAAAAGGACAAAAGGGATCTTCTGCTATGCCGCATAAGCGCAATCCTATTACTTCTGAGCGCATCTGTGGGCTTGCTCGCATCGTTAAAGCTAACGCTCAGGTGGCTTTAGACAATGTGGCGCTTTGGCACGAACGCGATATTTCACATAGCGGTGCCGAGCGTGTAGCGATGGTAGATAGTTTTATTGCTTTAGACTATATGCTTGCAAAGATGCAATGGATTGTAGAGGGCTTAGTTATTTATCCTGCAAATTGTTTGGCAAATCTAAAACGCACACGAGGTTTGATTTATTCTAGCAAGCTATTATTGGCACTTGTAGATAAAGGTTTAAGTCGCGAAGACGCTTATGCAGTTGTTCAAGAAAATGCGATAAAAGTTTGGGATGATATTCAAAATGCTCGCGAGGGAGCAAGCCTGCGCGATTTAATTGCCAAAGATGAACGTGCTTTGGCACTTAACGTTAGTGAGTTAGATGCAATCTTTGATCCCATGAGCTTTATAAAGCGCACAGATCTTATCTTTGAGCGCCTGAAGACACTGGAGTTTAAACTTTAGAACGAATTTTGGTTTTACAAGTTCAGGTTTTACCCCGTGTCATGCTTAAGGTGAGCGAAGCGTGAGCTTAAGGTTCTAATTCGCTAGACCAAAGTGTCTAAGCCTTAAGCATTGCCGCCACGGCAATCTTAGGATGATGCATGAGGGCGCGAACAGTAACCCGCGAGCAGTAACCCGCGAGTGACTTTGCGAGAACGCGAGAACCGTTTGCTGTTCTCACAAAAAATCGTTACTTGCAATGTGGTTAACACTAACGTATTATTAACAAAGACCTTTAAGAGCGGCACTGTGAGGCCGACAAGGAGTATCATAATAGCATAATAGTGTGCTAGCAATTGTTTTACTGCAGCTAGTTGTTGCACACAAAAACTATCCAGATGCCCTTGTCGCGCTAGGCGGCATGGGTTTTTTTATGTTTGGCAATTTATAACAGGCAATTTAATGTCTAGTAATTTATGTCAGAAAATGAAGTTTAGCTTTTTATCATGAACCAAGGTATTGTATTTGTGTTGGGCACTCGAGCAAAGGAAAAAAGATGCAGGAGCTAAAAACAACCAGCGTTGTGTTAGACGCACAGGCAATTACGAGGGCGGTAACGCGTATCACGCATGAGATTTTAGAGCGCAATAGTGGTATAGAAAAACTGGCAATTGTGGGCATAGTTACACGTGGCGATTTACTTGCAGCGCAAATTGCCCAGCGCATACGTGACATAGAAGGCGATCAGGTAAATGTACCTGTTGGTTCTTTAGATATCAGCTTTTATCGCGACGATGTCACTTTACGTATTGCGCCAGAGATATTCTCGACAAATATTCCTTTTAACATCGACGGCATGACTATCGTTTTGGTAGACGACGTGCTTTATACGGGTCGCACCATCAGAGCGGCTTTAGACGCGCTCATGGACTATGGCAGACCGCGAGCAATACAATTGGCGGTTTTGGTAGATCGCGGGCATCGCGAGTTGCCAATTCGTGCAGACTACGTAGGCAAAAATGTACCATCTGCCGCTAATGAACAGGTACGACTTTTCTTAGAAGCAGTAGACGGGCGTTCTTCTGTAGAGATTTTAAAAGTTGCTCCTGGTGAGCATATAGGGTCGGCACCGTTAGGCACAGTTGCTTTAAGCAAAAGCGCTAATAGTGAACCTTTGGGTGCAGTTACTAAAGACAGAGACGCTAGCTCAACATCTTCTAATTTAAGCACAAGCAATGATATAAATGATGAAAATGTAGAGCAAGGAGGTGCTAGCAAGTGAGTACACTATCATGCAAGCATGTACTAAACATGCGCGATATGACGGTTGAGGATATCTATCTTACGCTAGATGTTGCCAAGAGCTTTAAAGAAATTAATGAACGTCCTATAAAGAAACTGCCCACCTTGCGCGGTCGCACAGTAGTTAATTTCTTCCTTGAGCCGTCTACGCGCACCAGAACCAGTTTCGAGATTGCCGCTAAACGCCTAAGTGCCGACGGAGTTAATTTTGCCGCGTCTGCCTCGGCAACTGCCAAGGGCGAAAGTTTGGTGGACACGGCACAAACTCTTGATGCCATGAGCTGCGACTTAGTTGTCATCCGGCACAAGTACGCGGGTTCTCCACATATTCTTACACAAAATATGCGGGCGCGCATTATTAACGGCGGCGATGGCAAACACCAGCACCCCACGCAGGCGCTGCTAGACCTTTTTACAATGCGTGAGCGCTTTGGCAAAATTGAAGGTTTAAAGGTGGGTATTGTTGGAGACATCGCGCATTCACGTGTTGCGGGCTCGCTTGTAGAGGGACTGACCATGCTAGGCGCGGAAGTCACCTTAATTGCCCCGCCCACGCTTCTGCCGGCACGTCCGGACTATTGGGGCACAAGCGTGAGCGTCTCGCACAAAATTGATGATGTGTTACCAGAATTGGACGTGCTTTATATGCTGCGCATCCAGCTAGAACGTATAGAACAGGCGCCATTTCCCAGCTTGCGCGAGTACGCCAGACTTTTTGGCGTAGGCACTGAGCGCATGGCTAAGATGAAGCCGGATGCTATTATCATGCATCCAGGTCCTGTAAATCGCGGCGTAGAGCTAACAAGCGAGGCGGTAGATGCAGCCAACAACCTTCTGCTTTATCAGGTAAATGCCGGTGTTGCTGTGCGCATGGCATTAATGTATTTGCTACTTGGTGGTAAGCCGGAAGGCATTAGCGAATGATGAGGCAGAAACTACTGGTGAATAATGTTGTACACAGAAGTACCAGCGCTAATCTGCCTGTTACTGCTAACAATAGCTTTTATGTTTTTTATGTGATGCACTGTAATAAATTCAGACAATTAAATGACGATAAGGGAGGTGCTAAGTATGGCTTTATTGCTTAAAAACGCGCGTTGCGTTGATCCTCAAGTAGAACTAGATGCAATTTGTGATGTCTTAGTGCGTGATGGGCAAATTGCCCAGATTGGCAAGCCTGGTACGGTAGATATGGCAAAGGGTGTGCAAAAAGACCTTTCTGGTCGCATTTTAATACCAGGTATGATGGACATGCATGTGCACCTACGCGAGCCTGGCTACGAGTATAAAGAAGATGTTGCTTCTGGTTCGCGGGCAGCTGCTAAAGGCGGCTTTACCGCGGTTCTTTGTATGCCCAACACTAAGCCAGTAATTAATGATGCAACTCAGGTAGCTTATGTCATAGATAAAGCGCAGCTGTATGCGCGAACTAATATTTATGTCGCCGGTGCACTTTCGCATGGTCTAAAGGGCGAAGCTTTAAGCGAGATGGGCGACATGGTGTCTAGTGGCGCCATAGCTTTTACAGATGACGGTCGCGGCGTGCAAGACAGCGGGATGATGCGTCGCGCCATGGATTACGCCAAACAATTTAATGTGCCTGTTTTAAGCCACTGCCAAGATGAAGGCTTAGTTGCCAATGGCGTTGTTAATGAGGGTCTTGTTTCTACGCGCCTTGGCCTGGCTTCTTGGCCTGCCGCTGGCGAAGAAATTCAAATTGCCCGTGATATTGCGCTTTGCGAGATTACCGGCTGCGCCTTGCATGTTCAGCATATTTCTACAGCTAGAGGTGTAGATCTGGTTCGCGCCGCAAAAAATGCGGGGCTACCTGTAACTTGTGAGGTCACACCACATCACTTATTCCTCTGCGAGGATGATTTAGACGAGCGCTATGACACTAATCTAAAGATGAATCCGCCATTGCGCACACGCGACGATATGCTCGCCTTACAGACTGCGCTTACAGAAGGCATCATAGATTGCGTTGCTACAGATCACGCTCCGCACGCAGCGCACGAAAAGGCTCTGGAGTTTGAGCTAGCGCCTTTTGGCACCATAGGGCTAGAGACTGCCTTGGGTCTGGTTTATGGCAATTTGGTTGCTGGCGGCAAAATGACACTTGCTAGCATGATAGCACGAATGTCTGTCGCACCGCGTCGTATTTTGGGTTTGCAAGCGGTGCGCTTAGAAGAAGGCAATGTTGCCGATCTGACAATCTTTAACCCTGATATTCTTTGGACTGTGCGAGCAGAGGATTTCTGCAGCAAAAGCAAAAACTCAGCCTTTTTGGGATTAGAGCTTAAAGGTCGTGCAACAGATGTTTATGTGGAGGGCTACGCTAGCTTAGAGGATGGAAAGGTTGTGGATTAGGTGACCGATACAAGGCAAGGTCAGAATACAATTCGCGCGTTAGGTACAGACTACGAAACCACATCTTGCAAAACCCGTGCATTAAGTCATAGCCTCACAGATTGCCCCGAGCAAGCGACCTTGGTGTTAGAGGATGGCACTGTATTTAAGGGGAAAAGCTGCGGCGCGGCAGGGGAGGCTTATGGAGAGCTTTGTTTTAACACCTCTTTAGTAGGCTACTTAGAAGTAATCAGTGATCCCAGTTATGCCGGTCAGATTGTCACTATGACTTATCCGCAAATTGGCAATTATGGGGTTTCGCGCGCGGATTTGCAGCGCGAAAAACTGGCGCTTAGTGGCTTAGTTGTGCGCGATATTTGCTATACACCTTCTAATTTTCGCTCTGAGCTAAGCTTGCCGGATTTTTTGGTTGCCGAGGGGGTAGTTGCCATTTGTGAAGTGGATACGCGCGCTCTTACTCAGCATTTGCGCGACAAAGGAGCCATGAAAGCGGTAATCTCGACTGTTACAGACGACGCGCAGGTTCTTCTGGGCAAAGTAAGAGCATCTGCTAGCATACTAGCTAAAAACTTAGCTAGTACAGTATCTGTTAGTGAGTCTTATCATTTTCAGGCAGACCATAGCGCCTATGACTTTTTGCTAAAAAGACCGCAAGCGAAACGTTTTAAAGTCGTCGTTTACGATTGCGGCGCAAAAACAGGCATTTTGCGCAATCTGGAGCGCGCCGGCGTTGACATCACGGTTGTGCCTTGGAATACTCCAGCCGCCTGTGTTTTACAAAAAAAACCAGATGGCGTGTTTTTCTCCAATGGACCTGGCGACCCTGAACCTGTGCGCGAAACTTATGAAGCTGCCCGTGAACTTTTAGGCAAAGTTCCTGTTTTTGGTATTTGTTTGGGTCATCAGATGATTTCTTTGGCCGCAGGCGCACAGATTCAGAAGCTAAAATTTGGTCATCATGGCGGCAATCATCCGGTGATGAACTTGCTTACAGGCACTGTAGAGATAACCGCGCAAAACCATGGTTTTTCACTGGTTTTCTCGTCTTTGGGGCCTTTGATTGCCTGCCAAAGCGGCGGGTTTGATAACCACGAGGATGTAGCAAGCGACAACACAAGTTCCCAAGACGTCGGTATCGACGCCAGCGCCGAAGACCTACGAATTTGGGTCAAGCGTGGCATTGCCCCGGTTGTGCAAAGCGCCGAGCATGGCCGTATCCAGCTTACGCATGTTAACCTTAATGATGGTACCCCAGAGGGTATCGCGTTTTTAGATCTACCCGCGTTTTCTGTGCAATACCACCCAGAAGCAAGCCCAGGCCCAACTGATTCTCACTATCTTTTTACCGCTTTTACGCGACTAATGCAGGGCAGAAGCGACTATCTAGATATAGATATTAGTAAAGACAGACTAAGCGAATGGCGCTAGGAAGGTAATCATGCCCAAACGTACAGATATTAAACGCATACTAATAATTGGTTCTGGTCCCATTGTTATTGGGCAGGCTTGCGAGTTCGACTATTCCGGCGCTCAAGCCTGCAAGGTTTTAATGCAGGACGGCTATGAGGTAATACTGGTTAACTCTAACCCGGCCACTATTATGACCGACCCAGCCATGGCAACGCGTACCTATGTGGAGCCCATAACTAAAGACTCGGTTGCTCGCATAATAGCAAGCGAGCGTCCAGATGCCTTGCTGCCAACGCTTGGAGGCCAAACCGGCTTAAACTGTGCCGTAGAATTGGCGCAAGAAGGTATTTTAGAAAAATACAATGTGCAGATGATCGGCTGCGATTTAGCAGCTATACAAAAAGGCGAGGATCGCAAGCTTTTTGCTGAGGCGATGGCAGAAATTGGTTTGGAATGTGCCCGCTCTGGATATGCCTACACCATAGAAGATGCAGAGAAACTAAGTGCAGACTTAAGCTTTCCATTAGTCTTGCGCCCCTCCTTTACTTTAGGTGGCGCCGGTGGAGGCATTGCTCATGACATTAATGAGCTTAGAGAAATCGTTGCCCAAGGCTTAGACCTTAGCCCGGCAGGTGAAGTCTTAGTAGAAGAAAGCATCATTGGCTGGAAAGAATACGAAATGGAGGTGATGCGCGACAAAAAGGGCAACGGCATCATCGTCTGTTCCATAGAAAATGTTGACGCTATGGGCGTGCACACAGGCGACTCTATTACGGTAGCACCCGCCATGACGCTTACAGACATGGAATACCAAAGGATGCGTGTTGCCTCTTTAGCGATTCTTGAAAAGATTGGTGTCGAGACGGGCGGTTCTAACGTTCAGTTTGCCGTAAACCCTAAAGACGGACGCATGATTGTTATAGAAATGAATCCGCGCGTTTCGCGCTCTTCAGCGCTAGCCTCTAAGGCCACTGGCTTTCCGATAGCTAAGTTTGCCGCTAAGTTGGCGGTAGGCTACACCCTAGACGAAATGCTTAACGATGTTACAAAGGCCACACCAGCCTGTTTTGAACCAAGCATAGATTATGTTGTTGTTAAGGTGCCACGTTTTGCTTTTGAGAAGTTCAAGGGTACCGATACCACGCTAACAACGCACATGAAAGCGGTAGGGGAAATCATGGCAATTGGGCGCACCTTTGAAGAAGCCCTAGGCAAGGCAATGCGCTCTTTAGAAAACGGCCGCGGCGGTTTAGGCTTTGATGGTAAGGATGATTTTAACGAGGAGCACTTTGATGAGTTGGTGGCACGGCCCACAGAGCACAGACTTTATTATATTGCCGAAGCCCTGCACCGCGGCTGGTCTGTAGAGCGTGTAGCGAGCGCAACCGGTATAGATAAGTGGTTTGTTCACCGCATTAAAGCGATGGTTGACACGGCATGCGCACTTGAAGGACGCGACTTTGCCAGCATTACGGCAGAAGAACTTAAGGAAGCTAAACGCAAAGGCTTAAGCGATATTCAGATTGCATGGTTACTTAGTTCCGGCACGCCACAAGCAGAGCTTGCCGCCGAACATCAGGCAAAGCAGGCTTTACATGAGGCGAATTTAGAAACTCAAGGCTTAAAAACGCAAGGCTTAAAAACGCACGGCTTAAAAACACAAGGCGTTAGAACGCACGGCAAGGTGGCAACACCAATTCCATTTCAGGATGGCAACGAACCCAGACCAGAAGTAGACGATTGTAATGGCAGTGTTACCGAACACGACGTGCGTGCCTTGCGCAAACGCCTGGGCGTTTTGCCTGTTTTTAAGATGGTAGATACCTGTGCGGCCGAGTTCGCTAGCCAAACAGCGTACTATTACAAAACTTATGAGTCTAAATGCGATGCGGTTTTCTCAACAAAACCTAAGGCGATGATACTGGGTGCCGGTCCTAATCGCATCGGGCAGGGCATCGAGTTTGACTACTGCTGTGTGCACGCAAGCTATGCGCTTGCCAATATGGGTTTTGAGACCATTATGGTTAACTGCAACCCCGAGACGGTTTCTACAGACTACGATACCAGCGACAGGCTTTATTTTGAGCCGCTGACCTTTGAAGACGTTATGGATATTGTAGATGTAGAAAATCCCGACGGCGTGGTTGTAACATTAGGCGGGCAAACGCCGCTTAAACTGGCATGGTCTTTAGATGAGGCCGGTGTTAATATCATGGGCACTCAGCCTAAAGCCATAGATCTTGCCGAAGACCGCGAGCGCTTTGCGGCTTTGCTAGACAGACTAGATATAGCTTACCCACCGGCAGATACTGCTGCGTCTTTAGATGAGGCGCTAGAAGTTTCTAAGCGACTGGGTTTTCCGCTTTTGGTGCGTCCATCATATGTACTTGGTGGGCGTGGCATGGTTATAGCTTATGCCTCTGACTATCTTAAGGGCTATATGGCAGAAGCTACGCTGGTTTCTCCGGATCATCCAGTATATCTAGATCACTTCTTAGAAGGGGCTATCGAACTAGACGTAGATGCGCTTTGCGATGGCAAAGAAGTTTACATCGGTGGTCTTTTAGAGCATATAGAAGAGGCTGGCATTCACAGTGGAGATTCTTCTTGTTGTACGCCGCCGTTTTCTATTTCGCGTTCGCTAACCGAGCGCATTTGCGAATATACTAGCATACTAGCATTAGAGATTGGTGTACGCGGACTTGTGAATGTTCAGTTCGCCATTAAGGACACAGAGGTTTATGTTATCGAGGTTAACCCACGCGCCTCACGCACAGTACCCTTTACATCTAAGGCAACCGGTGTGCCATTGGCAAAATGTGCGGCGCGCATCATGGCTGGCGAGAGCATCGCTTCGCTTCGTAAACGTGGCTTGCCCAAAGACAGACGCGACTTTAGTCATTTTTCGGTAAAAGAAGCCGTTATGCCCTTTGGTCGTTTTCCTGGTGCCGATATTATCTTAGGTCCAGAGATGAAATCTACCGGCGAGGTTATGGGCATTGGCGAAAGTTTTCCGGTAGCCTATGCCAAGGCGGCTTTATCTATAGATTATTCGCTGCCTACTTCCGGCACAGCCTTTATTTCTGTTTGCGACCGCGATAAGCGCTCTATAGCGCCCATTGCTCATACCTTGCACCATTTGGGCTTTAAGATAGTCTCAACCGCCGGTACTGCCTATACCTTGCGCGCATCTGGTGTGCCTGTAGAAGAAGTGCGTAAGGTTCAAGACGCTTCGCCTAACATTGGTGATTTAATTGCGTCGGGAGAAATTGCCTTAATGATAAACACGCCCTTTGGCAAAGAAACGCGCAACGATGCCTATCTAATGCGTACAGCTGCCGTACGTCATGGAATTTGTTACGCAACCACAATAGCTGGTGCCGGTGCCATGGTGCGCGCCATAGAGGTCGCACAGCGCGATTTAGAGGGAGCAAATCTATTAAGCCCCATTGCCTTGCAAGATTTAGCCCAGTGGGAAGTGTGAGCGCGAAATGAATTGCGAACAAAAGTTAGATTACGAAAGCAAATTAAACGACTGCTTTCTAGAAGACTGTGTTGTTTTGCGCAACTATGCGCTAAGTGACACACTTTGGCGGCTAGACTTGCGCTCGGATTTAATCGCGCCGCGCGTTTTGCCTGGTCAATTTGTGCATCTGTGTGTTTCGGCTAGCCCAAGCGACTGTGTATTTGGTCATCTGCTGCGTCGCCCATTAAGCGTTTACTTTGCTAATAACGATACTATAAGTCTGATTTATCAGCTCGTTGGTCGGGGTACAAGAAGTCTTATCTGCGTTAGCGCTGGTTCAAGACTTAGTGTGCTAGGTCCTATTGGCTCATGTTGGTCTGTGCCAGCTTTAAAAGACAATTCTTGCGGTCGTGCGCTTCTTGTAGGCGGCGGCATAGGCACAGCTGCACTGCATTTGCTGGCGCGTCAGCTTACGCAAACACATGTAGTTGATTTCGTAGTTGGCGCCGCTAATGCTAGTATGCTAGTGTGCAATGAAGACTTACTCTTATGTGGAGAAAAACTCCGCTTACACATTGCCACCGACGATGGCTCAGCAGGACATCATGGCTTTACCATTGATTTACTGCCAGAGCTTGTTAATAATAATAAATATCACTATCTTGCCACTTGTGGACCGGAAATCATGCAGCGCAAAGTTGCCGCATTAGCTAAAAGTACCGGTATTTATTGCGATGTTTCACTAGAGCGCCGCATGGCATGTGGCATTGGTGCTTGCCTTAGTTGTAGCGTTGACACAATTTATGGCAAGAAGCGAGCCTGCGTAGATGGTCCGGTTTTTAACGCCGAGGAGATACTATGGTAAAGCACGCAGTCACACAAAACGAATGTCTTGGTGTTTGTGAAAGCGTTAATCTTGCCGTTAATTTGGGCGGGCTTATGATGCAAAATCCCCTTACCGTGGCTTCAGGTACCTTTGGTTCGGGGCGCGAATACCACGCTTTATGGCGCAACGCAGGCTACCATGATGGAATTGGTGCGCTAGGCGCTATTACCACTAAGGGAGTCTCGCTTAAACCATGGGACGGCAACGCGGGTATTCGTATTACCCAAAGCGCTGCCGGTATGCTTAACTCCATTGGTTTGCAAAATAAAGGTGTCGAGGAGTTTTGCGCCATAGATTTGGCATGGTTAAAACAAAACGCCGCCGGCACTGCGGTGATTGTTAATGTCTGCGGACATAGCCTAGATGAATATCAGCTTGTAATTCAGCGCTTAGAAGAAGAAGCTAGTGTAAGCGCATACGAGCTTAATATATCTTGTCCTAACGTTAGTTGCGGCGGCATGTCTTTTGGCACAGATGCGCTTTTGGCTTCTGAGCTTACAGCCCGCTGTCGCACGCTTACAAAGCGTCCGCTGATAGTTAAGCTAACACCTAATGTTACAGACATTACAGAGATTGCGCGTGCTATAGAAAGCGCCGGTGCCGATGCGGTTTCGCTGATTAACACGGTTGCCGGCATGAGCATAGACATTAAAAGCCGCAAGGCGCTTTTTGAACGAAAAGTCGCCGGCTTAAGCGGTCCTGCCATTAAGCCGGTGGCACTTTGGGCGGTATACCGAGTAGCTCAAGCCGTTAATATTCCCGTATTAGGAATGGGCGGCATTTGCACAGTAGAAGACTGTGTAGAGTTTTTGCTGGCTGGCGCTTGCGCTCTTGCTGTAGGCACAGCAAGCTTTAACGATCCGCTTAGCGCGCCACATCTGCTAGAAGGCTTGCAACAGTGGTGTGAGCAAAATGGTGTGCGCAATGTTAGTGAGCTAACCGGCGCGCTAAACTAAAACGACAGTGTTAAACTGAAAATTATGCGCCAAACTGAACAAAATTAAACTGAATTAATTTAAAGCGATAGGAGATAGTGCAGTGCTAGATTTTAAAGTAAGCCCGCAAGAGCGAATTATTGTTGCTTTAGATTGCGGCGAGGCTCGGGCGCTAGCTTTGGCCACACAGCTTAAAGGTCACGCGTCGTGGCTAAAGGTGGGTATGACATTGTACTATCAAGTTGGCCCTGCCATTGTTGCCAGACTAAAAGACATGGGCTTTAAGGTTTTTGTAGACTTAAAATTACATGACATTCCGCACCAAGTTAAGGGAGCGGCTTGCGCCCTTACACATGCTGGCGCTGATATGCTTACTATGCACTGTTCAGGTTCTTTAGCAATGCTTAAGGCGGGCGAGGCTGGTGTGCGCGAAGCAGCAGCCGAACAAGGTATCATTAAACCCATTACCTTGGGCATAACAGTACTTACTTCTATTAATGAGGCTGCGCTTAATAGTATAGGTGTAATGCGCGATTGTAACGATCAAGTTGCGGCATTAGGAAAGATTGCCTATGATGCAGGCTTAAGTGGTATTGTTTGTTCGCCTCATGAAGCTAAGCGTTGGCGACAAAATTGGTCTGATGCTGTCATAGTTACACCCGGCATTCGTCCTTTAAGCACAAAAAATGAAGACCAAATGCGCACTGCGACACCAGCCATAGCTATAAAAGATGGTGCCAGCCATCTTGTTGTTGGTCGTCCTATTACCGCAACAACAGATCCATTAGCGGCGTTCTTCTCAATAAAAAATGAACTTACAAACGTCGCAACATAGCATATACGAACATTGGTGCAAGGAGTATTTAACGTTGCGTATGTACTAAAAAATCAAGGGTTTATCCCAGATAGGGGATAAAAATGTTACGCTCAGAGAAATCAATTTTATTTTTTTGCTGTCTCACACTTGCAAATAGCTGATAAACATCTATAATTTACAAGTCCGAAACCTACTGAAAGGAAAGAAACATGGCATTACCGCAGCTAACAGAAGAACAACGCAAGGAAGCATTGGCAAAGGCTGCTGCAGCACGCAGCGCACGCGCCGAATTACGCCAGAAAGTCAGGAATCAGGAGCTGTCTTTCGCAGACGTGCTCAATGATGTGGGAAATCCTGTCGTTGATAAGCTCAAGATCGTCACCCTTATCGAGTCCTTGCCTGGTTATGGCAAGGCAAAGGCTGCTAAGATTTTGTCTGAACTGGAGATCTCTGATACCCGTCGCATTTAGGGTCTTGGAGCAAAGCAGAAAGCCGCCTTGCTGGAGCGTCTAGGCTAGTTTACGGCTAGGAAACTTAAAAGGAAATGCGTAAAGGGATCCTGTTCATCATCTCTGGACCTTCCGGTAGCGGTAAAGGTACCTTGGTGAACAGGATTCTTAAACGTATCTCTAAACTTAGCCTTTCGATTTCTGCCACCACTAGAACACCAAGACCAGGTGAAGTAAATGGTCGTGAGTACTTTTTTATAAGCGACGAAGAGTTTGATGACCTAATTGCTACTGATGGACTTTTAGAGTGGGCTTTAGTTCACAATCGCTTTAGATATGGAACACCATCTGGCAATGTTTACGCTGCCCTTAACGCAGGTAACGATGTCTTATTAGAGATAGATGTGCAGGGCAAAGAACAGATTAAATTAAAAATTCCAGAAGCCGTAAGTATTTTCATCGATCCACCGTCGTTTGCTGAATTAGAAAAACGATTGCTTCAACGAGGCAGCGAATCTAAGCAGGATATTCAAAGACGTCTTTGTACTGCAAGATTAGAGCTTGAGCATAAAGATGAATTTGACCATATTTTAGTAAATGACGACCTAGAAGTTGCAACAGAAGCACTTTGTAATCTCATAATGAGCTATCGCTGATGCTAGCATAATAGCATGAAAGCTTAATGGTCTGTTTAAACGATATGCCTTAATAATTAGATCTGCCTTAATAATTAGCACAAATGACGAGCCTAAATGAATGGCTTAATAGAATCAGGAGTTTTTTTATGTCACTAATGCAACCATCCATAGATGAGCTATTAGATAAGACCGATAACGATAAATACCTGCTTTGCTCTATAGCATCTAAGCGCGCACGTGACATTAATGAAATGATGCGTGGACAGCGCAATCGTGCCATAGCTTTGCAATCTGCCACACAAATAGCGCAATTAGCTGGTCGTAAGCCACTTTCTTTAGCTATGGAAGAAGTAGACCGCGATGAGATTGGCTACAACCATCAAGTTTTCGCCGAGCAACGCGCTTTGTAGTCGTGCCTTGTAGTCGTGCCTTATAGTCGCGCTTTGTAGTGTTAATCTTTGCCGCTTATGTCCGAACACGTCTGTCTTGTACATTATCATGAACTTGGGCTAAAGGGCAAAAACCGCAATAACTTTGAACGTCGTCTTATTGGCAACATAAAAACCGCCATTAATGAGATGGGTTTGCGCTTGGAGGTTAGACGCATCTCTGGGCGTCTGGCTGTCTTGGCAGACACTCATGAACAATGTCTTTCTGTTGCTTCATGTTTGCGTAAAGTTCCTGGTGTGGCACGTGTGTCATGCACAATACGCACCCAAAGAAATCTAGATGATATTTGTTCTGCCGCTTTGTTAGCGCTTAGTTGGGTGGAGCCTTTTTTAAGTTTTAAGGTAAATTCACGCCGTGCTCATACAGACTATCCTATTAGCAGCATGGAACTTAATAGCCTTGTTGGTGCTTGGCTATGTGAGCGTTTGCCACAAAAACGTGTGCAAATGCGCTCACCTGATGCCGTAGCGCATGTTGAAGTCATAGAGGGTGCTGCTTATGTTTATAGTCAGAGTCAAAAGGGCATAGGTGGTTTACCATCTGGAAGCGCTGGCGCTGTAGTATCCTTATTAAGTGCCGGTATCGATTCACCTGTTGCTACATGGAGGATTATCAGAAGGGGAGCCATAGCTCATTGTCTACATTTTAGCGGTGTTCCGCAAACACCAGATACTTCCAAACATCTGGTGCGAGAAATACTAGAATTATTAAAGCCAACGGGCGGTGTTGGCTCACTAGCTTGCGTAGACTTTGGCGATTATCAGCGCAATATTGCTTTAAACGTTCCCGAGAAGTTACGTGTGCTAATTTATCGCCGTCTAATGCTTGCCACTGCCTGCCGCTATGCTAAAAATGTGGGCGCTAAAGCGCTTGTTACAGGCGAATCGCTTGGTCAGGTGGCGTCGCAAACATTGGCAAATATCATGGCAGTTGATGAAGTCGCCTCACTGCCTGTTTTTCGTCCTTTAATTGGCAACGATAAACAAGAGATAATTGATGAAGCCAAGGAGATTGGCACATTTACTATTTCGTCACAGTCCCATGAGGATTGTTGTACGCTATTTATGCCCCGCAGCCCAGAAACGCAAGCAAAACTACCTGAGGTGCTTGATGCTTGGGCATCTTTGGCTATAGCAGAATGGCTAGATAGCATACTAGCAAATATTCATGTCGAGAAAATCTAACATTACCTTTCTAGATAGTTTTATAGATGGTATTGCACTGTAGATTGCATTCGTAACCCTTAATGATATTTTTTTGTAAGCACGGTGATAGTCTTATGTCAGTGCAGATTTAGGCTATTGCAAGTTTTATGTTGTCGCTTTGATAGTTTATCCCTTTATCCTTTTTTGTATTGTAAATTAAAAAGGAAGGATACTTGTGGCATCACTATCTGCGGCACTTAAAGAGGCAATAGGCAATTGTACGATTAATGAGCGCATTGCAAAGAATTTTAATCGTAAACTTGTAATTGCTTTGCTCATTGCTTTAGTTGTACTGTTATTAATAACGCAGTTGGTGCTGCCGGCATTGCAGCACTCTAGTGTCACCATAGAATCTCCCGCTTTAGCTATGACAACAAAAGATAACGAAGGCTCAGATGATGGTTTTGTGGCAGCTTCACAAAGCGGCCCTAAATCTACAGCTGTTTTTGATGATATTTCTGGCATGACTGCTGGTGGCTCTAATATTGCCGCAGATACGTCTGCATCTACAGCAAAGACTGCAGCGCCTCAGATAGTTGTTTACGTAACCGGATGCGTTAACGCTCCTGGCGTCTATGAGTTAACTGAGGGCTCTCGTGCTGCCGAAGCCGTAGCTATGGCAGGGGGAATGAGCGATGAGGCCGCAAGTGCTTCAATTAATCTGGCGGCAGTTATTTTAGATGGCCAGCAACTGCACATACCTAGCAAAACAGAGATGGCAAATTTTCCTAATCAAAATCTTGCAGGCACTAGCTCTGCGCAATTTGGTGTAGGTGCTAGTTCTAATAGCGCTTCAGGCGAAGGAAGTACAACAGATGCCACGGAAGGCGGTAAGGTAAATATTAATAAAGCTAGCCTAGAAAAACTTCAGACGCTAGATGGCATAGGGCCTGCCACTGCACAAAGGATAATAGACTATCGTAATAGCAAAGGCCCATTTACAAAGATTGAGGACTTAAAGAAAGTTTCAGGCATTGGTGATAAGAAGTATATGGCCATTGCTAATAAGATTTGTGTCTAGAATTGTGTTAAATAAGACATATGACTAGTAAACTCATTGCCAATGCAAGACAATTGCTTGCAGATGTGTTAGCTCATGGTGTGCAGTCAGATACACAAAAAAGCAGGCATCTGTCGGCATGTGCAGGCAAAAAATTAGGTGCCGAAAATTCTGCAACCTCTGTAAATTCTGCAGGTTTCGCAAACTCTAAAAGCCCTGCAAGCCTTGCAAAATCTGAAGGTTTTTCAACCTCTGTGAACTCTGCAAGCCATACAAACTCTGCAAGCCATACAAACTCTGCAATACAAGCAAAGAAAAAATATGATACCCCAATAAGACCCTCTCTACCATTATTTTTGATAGGCATCCCAATGCTCTTTTTTAGTTATCTTGGGGTTAGTGAGCTAGTATTCTCTACGAAAAATTTTCTACCGGCTGCAGCGGGCACAGTAACTATCATTTTGGCAACGATTTTTCTGGTGATAATTACATTTTTCGTTTTAACAAAAAAGCCTCATTTTATAAAAGTACAGATGGCTATCGTTGTAGCCATAGTTTTAATGGGTACTGGCATAGCAATAAGCTATTATACTAATATAATAGCAGTATCTATGGTTTTTGAACAAAATTCAGAGAGCCTTGCGGAAATCATTATTTTAGAAGACGCGTCGCATGGTACATTTGGACAAACATCGCGTGCTAATGTAACAATTAACGGTAAGAGCGCAGAATGTATTGTGCGCTGGCAAAAGGATCAAGAGGTTGCTCTTTATGGTAGTAAGCTAACAGCCAAGGTTAGCTTTAAGCCATTAAAAACAGATGATATACAGCGCTTCAGGCAAGGGCTTGCAGGTTATATTGTATTAGAAGAGCCAAATTACTGTGGTTATTTGGCAGACATTTTTGGCGCCATAAGCTCTTTTCGTAACAGCAGATTGTCTACATTGGCAAAATACGATGGCGATGGCGCAGCAATTCTTCAGGGCATGCTCTTTGGAAGCAGCACAAGCTTGCGCGAAACAGATTCCTATCAGACATTTAAAGTCGCTGGATTAATGCACCTTATTGCTGTATCCGGTAGCCATCTGGCAATTGTAGCCGGTCTAATATCGACAGCTTTACGTAAAACGCCAATACGCAAAAGCGTAGAATTTGCTATTTTAGCAGTAGTGCTAGTATGTTATTGTATACTTACAGCTTTGCAGCCGTCTGCCATAAGATCTACTGTAATGGCACTTGCCTACGCAGCATCACTTCTTTGTGGGCGTCGCGGACATTCTTTAAGCGCACTTGGTATCGCTGCCTTAAGCATGCTCCTAGTTACTCCTAACACAGCTTTCTCGCTTGGTTTTTGGTTATCAGTTTTTGCCGTATTTGGAATCGTTGTTTTTTCTGGCTTGGTGCAATCTTGGGTACGCAGCTCATCTTTAGCAATGACATTAACTGCACAAACCGCCATCTTGCCCATAAGTACACCGTTTTTCTCTATGTTTTCTTTAATTGGGCCTTTAGCAAATATTATCGTTGCTCCCTTAATGATGGTACTGGTTGCTATTGGCATAGTCTTTTTCTGTCTACCACAACCGCTATTTAGTATGCTTCAGTGGCTTGCAATACCTTTATGCTTTGTTGCTGATATAGTTGCCTTTATTGCATCTGTATTGGCAAACCTGCCCTATGCAAGCATCCCTACTTATTGCGAATTACCACTTGCGCTTGCTATAGGCATCATTATTGCTCTATTGCTCTACCTGGTGTGGCCCAAAATAAAAGGATATCTATTGGCTTTAGCAAGTGGCAGTCTGATTGTTATCATCTTAGCGATTAATATTATTTTTACTCCTTTAACTGTAGGTCCACAAATGATTATGTTAGATGTAGGTCAAGGGGATGCAATTTTGGTTCGTGATGGTAATACTACATTGCTAATTGACACAGGCCCTAGCAAAATAGCGCTATTAAATCGTCTTGCTCAGCTGGGAATTACTCGCATAGATGCTTTGCTTATTACACATTTGCATGAAGATCACACTAATGGTCTCGCTGCCTTAGACGGAACAGTTATAGTTGACAAGCTACTTTTTGCAGCTGGAATACCTGTTGCCAAAAGCGATGACGATACGGTAGTTCAGGCGCGCCAACAGGTTGGAGATGAGAATATAATTCAAGTTACGCAGGGAACAGTTGTTCGTTTAAGTGAAAGACTTAGCTTGATATGTCTTTGGCCAAATTCACTTGTAAGTAAAGGTGACAATGCCGATAGTGTTTGTATGCTATTATGCTATGATGCTAATGCAGATGAGATTCCCGAGTTTCAAGTTCTTTTTACTGGTGATGCCGAGGCACAGGTGCTTGAAGCTATAGCAGCAGACGGTCTTTTAGATGACATTGATGTATTAAAGGTAGGACATCATGGTAGTGCCGCATCTGTTAGTTCAGATGTTTTAAGTTTACTAAAGCCAGAGATTGCTCTGATAAGTGTGGGCGAAGACAATAGGTATGGGCATCCAAAAGCTCAGGCATTACAACAACTTATAGAGTGCGGAGCCAAGGTTTTGCGCACAGACACTAATGGTAATATCAAGCTAGAATTTTCATCTAAAGTTGAAGCAAGCTCAATTACAATTACCTGTGCTAACATAGATCCATGACAAAAACAGACACACAAAAAACAAATGAGCCCAATGAAACTAAGCAGCCAGCACTATTAGCTGTCTATCTTTTCTTAGGCGACGACGAACTAAAACGTAAGACAATTCTAGAGCGCTTGTTTAAAAGGGTTGCCGATGAGGGAGATATTAGCTTTAACTCACAAAGGTTTGATGCTATAGATCTTAAAGATGACGGTGAAGTTATGGATTCTTGTTACACTTTGCCCTTTGCCTCAAACAAAAGACTCGTAATAATAGACAATGTTGATAAAGCAAACAAGCAAGTAAGCGAAGCTGTGATTGAATATCTAAAAAAGCCAGCCGAGACAACCGTTTTAGTGCTAATAGCGCAAAAACTTCTAAAAACATCACGGCTTTTTAAGTCAATTGAAAGTTATAATCCAAAAGCGATAATTAGCACAGAGGTAAAAAAAAGCTGGGAGATGCCAGAATGCATTCGTGACTTGGCAAAGGATCATGGTTTACAACTAGACTTAAACGCTGCCAAATGTCTTATTGACAGGGTAGGGAAGTCTACTATTTCGCTAAACAAAGAGATCGAAAGACTAACAAGCTATACTTACGCCAGCGGACGCAAGTCTTTAACAAGCAAAGAGATCAATCTCTTGGTAACAAAAACTGCCGAGACTAGTGCTTGGGATTTTGCCGATGCTTTATTTGCTCGTGATGCAGCACGGGCTTTATTGTTGCGCAAACAGTTGGAGTCTGAAGATGCGACATCTTTGCTTAGGGTATGCGTGATGCGCCTTAGAGAACTTATAACGGCTCGCGCATATATGGACAGAGGTATTATTGGGTCAGCGGCTATTGCTGTTTCAATGAAGCGTCCAGAGTGGCAGATAAAGCGCGTTGTAGAGATGGCATCCCGTTTTAAAGCTATAGACTTACGACGATTATTAGTGCGCGCTGCCAATTCTAGCAAAGAGATGATGTCTGGTGCCGACAAAGAAATTGAACTTACAAGATTTGTATTATCTGTTGTAAGATAATTCTATGTCCCTCAGAATAAAAACGCTGCCCTAAATGCATATTTTAGAGCAGCGCCA
Organism: Coriobacteriales bacterium; assembly: GCA_031256715.1. GTDB lineage: Bacteria > Actinomycetota > Coriobacteriia > Coriobacteriales > UBA8131 > JAIRQA01. The sequence goes on from JAIRQA010000057.1 coordinate 37,845, forward strand.
AGAAAAGCTATGTAGAAAATAATTATTTAACGCTATTAGCAAGCTTCATGACACCAGACTTGCGATTTGCGGCCTGATTCTTGTGGATAACACCCTTAGAGACTGCCTTATCCAAAAGTCTGCAAGCACTATTGGCGCTAATGATAGCGGTTTCAGCGTCGCTATCGTGCACAGCCTTCTCTACATGATGAATAGCTGTCTTCAGCTCACTTTTAATTGAGCGGTTGCGCAGACGAGACTTCTCGTTAGTGATATTGCGCTTCTTTTGACTCTTAATATTTGCCACTTGTGCGTACCTTTCTTTTCTCTATTTGCTGTTGGCCCCGCACGCTGCAGTGGCCTTGACACGCTCAGGTTATTAACCAAAAAATGATATCACTTATCTGCTTTACCTTCAAGCACAATTTCTCTAACAAGATCTACACATCGGGGAGCGTCATCAGAATAGCCTGCTCCAGCAGCATCTGCCCACTCGCGGCTTACAACAGCACCTCCCGTAAGAACGGCCTTATGCGGATCGTCGCGATATTGCGGGGCATGTTCATAGATGTAGTCTATTGTTAATTTCATATTCGCAAGTGTTGTGGTCATTAGTGCAGAAAGGCAAATGACGTCAGCGTTGTGTTCTAACGCCGCATGCAAAACACATTCAGGGCTAACATCTACGCCAAGATCAAAAACAGCAAAGTCCTGGCTTTCTAACAAAGCTACACAGATATCCTTGCCAATAGAATGAACATCGCCTTTAACAGTGCAAAAAACAACAGTTCCATGCAAGTCTTCGGCTTTTGCAGGTGGCAACATTTCTTTTATTACAGAAACAGCAGTTTTCATAGCATTAGCTGCAATCATCATTTGCGGCAAAAACGCACGTCCTGCGGCAAAATCGTCACCTAGCGACTGCATTGTTGGCGCTAAAAGTCTATCTACAATTAACTCTGGGGCCAGCCCTTCAGCAACAATGGCAGTAATAAGTCCGGGCACGCTATCTGTATCGCCACGTAATATTGCTACGCGCAGTTTGTTAGTTGTATCTGTGCCATCACTTAAAGCAGTTTTATTTTCTGTTGAGAAGTGCGCAGACGCTTGAGCAGAAGTTGACGTACTTGCAGATGTTGTTTTTTGGTTGGCAACTTCAGATATTGTTATGCCGGCATTAACTGTCTGCATACATTCTTCGTAGGCTTGCCGCCAAATCTCTTGTCCTTGCTTAAAACTAATCTTTGTTTGGCTTAGATTATGCTCATGAATCGCAGATGACATGCTGGCTGTATTGGGGTTAACAATCGCGGAACTTAGTCCGGCAGACATTGCCGCGCGCACAAAGGCTGCATTTAGCTTAGGACGCTCGGGAAGTCCATGACTAACATTAGATACACCCAATACCGTAGCTATGCCCATGGCTGTCACATGACGCACAGCGTCCAGAGTTACTTCTGGCGCTTTAGCATCAGTTGCTGCTGTAAGCGTGAGCATATCTACTAGCAAGCTAGCATCATCAAGGCCATATTTATGAGCTGCTTCACGAATATGCTCTAAGACTTGCAGTCGCTCTTCTAAAGTATGTGGTACGCCTGTTTCATCAAGTGCAAGGGCAACGACTGCAGCGCCATAGCGTTTTGCAAGCGGCAAGACACTATTTAAGCTCTTTGGATCACCGTTCACGGAATTAATTAGTGCGCGTCCGGGATAGACTTTTAGCGCAGCTTCTAAAGCTTGGCTATCGGTGGTGTCTATAGAAAGCGGACAGCCAACAAAGCCCACCAGTGAAGCAACAGCTTTTGGCAAAATCTCAGATTCTGTAACCATGGGTGCGCCAACATTAACATCTATGATGCTTGCACCCGCTTGTGCCTGCGCTTCGGCCATCTCGCGAACTAGTGACATGCTACCGTTTTCAAGTTCGGCAGTTAGCTGTGGTTTTCCGGTAGGATTAATGCGCTCGCCAATAATATGTACCTGCTGACCATTACCTAGCAACACATAGTTGCGTGAAGATGCCAATACACAAAGACCTGCTTTGCGTGGCGAAATAACATCGTCTGGTTTAAGAGCCGCTTGGCGACCACCAACTGCCGCGTGAATTGCGGCTGTAAATGCAGGCGTAGAGCCACAGCATGAGCCAATCAGACTAGCACCAGCCAAGCAAAAACGTTCGGCATAGGAAGCAAATTCGTTTGCGTCAACGGGAAAAGCGGTGTTGCCGCACTTATCAACATATGGAATACCCGCATTTGGCTGAACAATGATGGGTAGGTCAGTTACTTGCGCCATCTGTTGCACCAATGTAAGTATTAGGTCTGGACCTAAACCACAATTAATACCTACCGCAGATGCTCCTAAGCCCTCAAGTATCAAAGCGCAGGCGGCGGCATCTGTTCCGGAAAGTTCCATATGCCCTGTGCTATCAAAGGTGCAAGAGACTATGATTGGAATGCCTGTGCTATTCTTGCTGGCGTACTCATTGCCATCAGAATTGTTATTCGTGTCATTGCAGCTTAAGCTATCGCTAACTTCTGCAGAAAGGATTTTGGCAGTTGCATCTTTAGCGGCTATAAGCGCACAGCGGGCATCGGCGATGTCGGCCATGGTTTCTATTAAAATGGCATCAGGATGCTCGCTTGCCAAAGCATAAATTTGCTCGTAGTATTGCTCATATACCTCGTCAAAGCTGGCAGTACCTAATGGCTCAAGCATCATACCGCATGAACCAACATCTGCCAAAATATGTTCAGGATTTGCGGCACGAGCAACCCGAACTGCGGCGCGGTTAAGTTCGTGCACGCGATCTTCTAAACCGTATGCAGCAAGTCTGTGTCTTGTGCCACCAAAGCTATTTGTAGTAATACATTGTGCACCTGCTTGACAGTAGCGCCGATGAATATCAGTTACAAGCTCGCTTTCCATGACATTAAGAAGTTCAGCACACATACCTTCTTGCAATGCGCCTTCGCGCTGCAGCATGGTTCCCATTGCGCCATCTATTATTAGAGTGTCTTTGTTTAAGCGTAATGCGATATCTGGCATTTTTTTAAACCTCCAGTTTTCATTTTTTTACCAACGGCAAAACATCATAACATTTTGCTATAATCAAAGAGTTACAAACAGCCACGAGGTTGTTTAAGCGGTGCCAGAGGCTATTACAATGCGAAGCTTTTAAATGCGTGCCAGTGCGTGCCAATTTGAGCCATGTGAGCCATGTGATTTAATGTGATTTAATTTGAGTCATGTGAACATTGCAAAACGCTAATGGCTTTATGCAATTGCAAGACACTGGAAACTTTAAGTAAATCGCAAAGTAACCACGAGCTGTTTAAAGTGAGTTGTTTAAAGTGCGCTGTTTTATACAGCCGTTAAAGTAACAAAGATATAGTACATCACGTAAGTTTATGTTTAATAGATTGACCAGAGAATAGGTGAAACTCCCATGACAGAGCAAGTTGTATCAGCAGTAAGCGATACGTCAGGCGGGCTACAAATTGCCGACCGCGTGTTTTCAGACCTCATAGGCTATGCCGCGTTAGAAAGCTATGGCATCGTTGGTATGGCCGCGCCATCGCTTTCTGATGGCATCGCCAAGCTGCTGCCGCAGCGCGCACTAAGGCGCGGCGTTGTTGTTCAGCGCGATGAGGATGGTCTACTTGTAGATCTTTATGTCATTATAGAGCACGGCATGAACCTACA
>JAIRQA010000136.1 GCA_031256715.1 Coriobacteriales bacterium
ATGAGCCCCCAAACGCTTAACGCCCAGTTCAAAAGAGACACGAGTTCTTAAAGACGGTTTTTCCATGATGATGGCTACTGCTTTATCGGCATAAGGTTTGTCATGAATGCCGGCTTTCCAGGCGCCTTTTTGCGCTAATGCTGTAGAAAGCACCATATGTAACTCCTGTGGAGTAAGATCAAGCAGACGTAAAAGGTCACGTCCTGCTAAAGGATTGCCTTTAAAGTTGCTGATTGGGGCATCCAAGCGAGCCCACATGGTGTTAGAAATTGCACTTTGCATGGTTTCCTCGTTTCATATTTTGGTCTACAATTCATTTAAGACAGCACTAAGAATTTCTAGCGCAATGTTCACGTCTTCTCTATTACAAGTAAGCACAGGCAGCAGCCTTAAAGTGTTGGCGCTGGTGGCATTAATGACCAAGTGCTTTGCCAAAGCCATCTTAACAACATCGTGCGCACTTTTAACATCCAGCTGAATTCCAATCATAAAGCCTCGCCCACGTACATCAACAACATGTGGCAATGTTTTTAACATGTCGAGAAGTACAGCACCGTTTTCCCTAACATTTTTGGCGATCTCGTTCTTCTCAAGAAAATCAATTACCGCATTCGCGGCGCAGACAGCAAGTGGATTGCCACCAAAAGTGCTACCGTGTTCGCCTGGCTGCAAGAGCTCGCCAAATTTGTCCTTTGCACAAAAGGCACCAACAGGAAAACCATTGCCCATGCCCTTTGCAAGTGAAACTACATCGGGAATGATACCATAATGCTGAAAAGCAAAGGGATAGCCACCGCTACGGTAAAAGCCGCTTTGAACTTCGTCGATAATAAGACAGATGTTGCGGCTGGCGCTTAGCTCGCGTACCTCCCTAAGATAGGTACTATCGCAAGGCCAAATGCCACCCTCACCCTGTATGCTTTCTAAGATAATAGCACACGCTGGTTGATTCTTATCGTCTAAGACATTAATTAGCGCGTCTAGATCATTTAACTCAACATGCTTAAAGCCTGCTGGCATGGCACCAAAAGCTTCCTGCTTTACCGGCTGTCCGGTGGCAGCTAAAGCTCCTAGCGTTCGTCCATGAAAAGAGCGTTTAGCGCTGATTATTGTCATGGCTCCATCAAGATTTTGCACCCCATGTTTACGTGCAATCTTAATTGCACCTTCATTGGCTTCGGTTCCACTATTAACAAAAAAAGTCTTCCAAACTGTAGCGCAGCTTTCTGGTTGCTCGCCTGTTAAAAGACTTCTTGCATGATCTTGTTTGTCGTCTAACAATAATCCTTTATTTAAGAGCATGTTTAGTTTTTCTGCCAGCTCTCCCCTGCCTTGAACATAATAGTAATTACCCACATGCAACAACATATCCAACTGCTTTTTAATAGCCATATTTACTTGCTCATTAGCATGACCGCAACTTATAACGCCAATCCCAGAGAAAAAGTCTAGATATTTTGCGCCAGCATCATCAAAAAGTAAGCTGTTAGTTCCACGAACAAATTGCACAGGTAACCTACCATAGGTGTGCATTAAATAACGTTCTTCTAATTGCTGTTGTTCACTTAAACTCATATAATCATTCTTTCTTTAGTTTGTTAATTTGCTTTTTAACTTTGCGACAGTTTTGGTCGTAGCGCACTTGCTGATGCCATAAAACTAAATTAACGCTTTAGCGCCAATTAATATCAGGCCAAAACTCAAATACTTTAACTCAATGAAACTTTACTGCCAGTTTATCCATTGGGTAGTTCTCGAAGTCATCTGGAGTGTAATCTTCGTTGTCGGGCAGCAGCATAGTGCCAACGCCCTGATTGGTAAATACCTCTAGCAACATTGCATGCGGTATGGTGCCATTAAGAATGTGCGCCCGCGAAACTCCTGCCGCAAGTGCAATTTCGCATGCCTGAAGCTTTGGTATCATACCCTTGCTTAATATGCCTTTTGTCACACCTGTTTGCATCATATCACGAACCTCAAAGAGCTTCAGGCGCGATATAAGCGTAGACTTATCGTTAAAGTCGCGATAAAGCCCATCTACATCGGTTAAGAAGATGACCTTGTGAGCTCCAATTGCCGCTGCAATTTCTCCGGCAATTAAGTCTGCATTAACATTATAGGAAAGCCCATCTGTGCCAATAGCAATACTTGCAATCACGGGAATGTAGTCCTCGTCTAGTAAGTCTACAAGTAAGGTGGTGTCTATCGCGTTTACTTTGCCAACAAGACCCATCTCTTCAGACACTTGCTCTGCTTTTATAATATGTCCATCGGCTCCATTAAGACCTACAGCAATATGACCATGTTCATTAAGCTCAGAAACAAGTTCTTGGTTAACTTTACCAATGAGAACCATCTTAACGACCTCCATGACTTCAGGAGGTGTAACACGAAAACCGTCCTTAAACTCTACAGGCAACCCCATACGTTCACAAATTCTGCTGATGTCGTTACCGCCACCATGAACAACTATGGGCTTTAATCCAATTATCTTCATGAGGATAATGTCTTCCATTACCTGGGCGCGCAATCTGGCATCAGTCATTGCTGCACCGCCGTATTTCACGACAACTGTTTTGCCAGTGGACTCTTTAATCCAAGGTAATGCTTCTATTAAAAGCTGTGCCTTACCGGCCGCAAGTGCGCTATCTGCTCTGCTATTCATAGTCCACCGCCGCCAAACACTTGTGACAACTCATAGGCACGGCTGCCAAAAGTGCGCTATCTGCTCTGCTATTCATAGTGCTTTTCTCCAAATCTTAGGTTAACTCTAGTTAGCTCATTGTATATTAGGTTGTTGTTCAATTGCCTTACAATAAAGGTCAGCTTTCTAGTTGTACGTGTAGCTGCGTTACTAGTTGTGTTGCGAAAGTAAAATACATATGGCATAAGTTTAAATTGGCAATTAACTAGGAACGATAATCTGCATTAATGGATATATAGTCATGCGTAAAGTCACAAGTCCAAATAGTTGCACAACAATCACCGCTAGCTAGGTTTATATCTATAACAATCTCGTCTAAACTCTTAAATAACTCTAGTGCTTCATCTTCAGAAAACTTAAGGGGCAAGCCACTGGCGCAAACAGGGATACCCATCAATTTGATATCAACATTATTGGGATCAAAAATAGCATTGCTTTTTCCGACTGCCATGGCAATGCGACCCCAATTGGCGTCATGACCAGCTATTGCGGTTTTTACCAAAGGAGAATTTGCAACCGAACGAGCAACAGCATCTGCATCATCATCACTTGCGGCACCACTTACATTTACAGTGACAAGTTTGCTTGCACCTTCGCCATCGCGTGCTATTTGCCTAGCGAGATCTTCAGTTAGCACACGTAAAGCAGCCACGAACTGCGGAAAAACAGGGCAAGTACAATTAATCGTCTTGCCAAAAACTCCACCTGTAGCAATTAAAAAGACACTATCATTAGTAGATGTATCGCTATCTACGGTCACCTTGTTAAATGACGTCGAAACCGCCTCTTTAAGCGCGAGCTCTAAAGCGTCTTGTTCTAGCATAGCATCGGTGGCAAGGACAGCTAACATAGTTGCCATGTTTGGCTGAATCATCCCAGAGCCTTTGCAGATACCGGCAATATGATAAACAATTTCTGTGCCATCACTTTGGCAAGCACGAAATTGAACTGCCGCCTGCTTTGGATGTGTATCGGTAGTCATAATGGCCAAAGCTGCCGCTAATCCACCATTGGGATTGCTGCCATCATCTACACTAAGAGCATCGATTGCTTTAGGCAGACCATCTATAAAGGGTTGCATTGGCAGCTGTACGCCTATCACCCCTGTTGAAGCAACTAGAACTTGTTCGGGCTCGCAAGCTAGCAAGCTAGCTAAATAGCTTGCAGACTTGTAAGCCACATTAAGACCTGGCTCTCCTGTTGTGGCATTGGCATTGCCAGAATTAATCATAATTGCGCGAACAGAACTATCTTTAGCCGACAATTGGGCGAGATGATTTTTGGAGACTTCCACAGGAGCAGCACAAAAGCGATTCTGCGTAAATACGCCGGCAGCACGCGCTTTTTTAGTAGTGACTATTAAGGCTAAGTCTTTGCGGTCGGGATTTTTGCGAAATCCGGCAAAGACACCAGACGTCTGTAGTCCCTTAATCCATCCTAACCCGCCTTGCAGCTTCTGAATATCGTTTTCATTAGTCATACAATTGCACCAATCTCGCATAACCCAATTGTCTCTTCTAAACCTAATATAATATTGGCGTTTTGAATAGCTTGTGCTGCTGCACCCTTACCCAGATTATCTATTGCGCATGACGCAACTAGACTTCTGGTTTCATTGCAGATGGCAATTCCCACATGGGCATTATTTGTTCCGGCTACAGCCGCACTTTGCGGCATAGTTCCTAAAGGCAGAACAGAAACAAATACCTCATTATTATAGGTTTTCTCATAAATCTTTTGCAATTCATTGGCATCGATATCGTCATTTAAAGCAGCCACCACCGTTGATACCATGCCACGCTTTAACGGTGCCAAATGTGGTGTAAAGACCACGCCAATGTCGTTACGTCCAGCAAGTCTGCTTAATGACTGTTGGATTTCCGGAGTATGCCTATGTGTCGTTGCGCCATATGCATTAAGGTTAGAGTCAACTGTGCAAAACTGTGTTATAGCCGTTGCTTTTCTTCCGGCTCCGGAAACTCCAGATATAGCGTTTACAACAATAGGAGCAGATGCATTAGTATCTACACAACCAGATCTTAATGCCGGAGCTATTGCTAGAGCGGTTGCAGTTGGATAACAGCCGGGGTTTGCAACTAATACGCCATTGTCTGCCACGGCTTGCGAGAGATTTTTGTTCAGTTTGTTCTTCTCGACATAATTTATTTCTAGGTCTGTTTTGGCTAGAGCTATATTTTTCTGTCGTTTTTTGGCTAAAGCGAGAAGATCTTCGCGAAAAAGCTCTGGAAGGCCATAGGCAGCAGCCTTAAGAAGCTCTGGATGAGTATGCGTGTGGCCGTACCACTTTTCATAGACTGAAGCATCTCTTAAACGAAAATCTGCACTGAGGTCGATTACACATACTTGTGCCTCTAAGAGCGAATACACAAGTGGCATGGCGGCAGTATGAGGAACCGCCAGAAAAACTAAATCGAGCTCTTTAGATTGTGCTTGCTTAACCACTTTGCTGTGTGGCACAAAAATATCACCAGTAAAATGCCTGCCGTTTAGCGCCGGATAAAGAGAAGCGAGCGGCAAACCAGCATCACTATCTGAGCTGGCGCTAATAAGACCTAGCTTGGGATGCCTTAATATGTAACGCACAAGCTCGATGCCAGTATAGCCGGCAGCGCCAATAACTGCGGTGTTAAACATGTTACCTCTAATCGCTTCAAGTCACCCAATAGGCTGCCGCAATATGTCAGCGCGCACAGCAATAAAAAAGTAGTAAAATACAAGTTTAGTGATTTTATATTGGTTGTCAATAGAAATCTAAAAATATTCATAAATTTAATGTGAATGGTTAACAATATGCAAAACAATTCTAAAAGTGAACCAGCAATTACTGTGCTTGTTCCAATCTATAATGTTGAGAAGTACCTTCGCCAGTGCTTGAACTCCCTTCTGGCACAGACTTTTACAGATTTTGAGGTTATATGCATAAATGATGGTTCTACAGATGGTTCTTCTGCCATAGCCAATGAATTTGCGCAAAGCGACAGCCGCTTTCGTTGCATTCACAAAACAAATAGCGGCTATGGCGCATCGATGAACATG
>JAIRQA010000058.1 GCA_031256715.1 Coriobacteriales bacterium
GTACGCTGTGTACAGCGCCCCCTCCGTGAATTGCAAGCAGAAAATATTTGGGGGACGCTGTGGACGGGCTTGTTCAAACTTTACGCTTTGGACAGCGTCCCCTACGGGGGGGCAATGCAAGCAGGAAATAATTCGGGGACGCTGCAAACGGGACGCTGTGGACAGCGTCCCCTACGGGCAATGCAAGCAGGGAATGGTTCGGGACGCTGTAAACGGGACGCTGTGGACAGCGTCCCCTACGAGCGAAATGCAAGCAGAAAATAATTCGGGGTTTAAGCAAATTTGTGTAGGGGACGCTGTCCACAGCGTCCCGCCAGACGGCAAAAATGCCATCTGCTCTAAATCACAATTTTCACACTGTCATGTAAATGGGATATAAATTGGATGGTAGGAGCGGAGGGACTCGAACCCTCAAGCCTTGCGGCGGTGGATTTTAAGTCCACTGCGTATGCCAATTCCGCCACGCTCCCGGCTAGAGATACATTATATCATCTTCTATTGTTTGTCTATGTTATCATATCTTAAATGCAAACAACAAACAACTTTTTAACCCCCGAGCGACTTGCCGCATCCGTTGAGCATGCAATTCTCAACATTGCTTGCGAACTTCGACCAGATTATCTTTGTGCTTTGCAGGCTTCTTTGGCAACTGAACGCAATGAGCGCGCCCGCCATGTTTTAACTCAGTTACTAGATAACGCAGCGATTGCAAAAAAAAATCGGGTACCTTTGTGTCAAGACACCGGCTATGTTTGGGTGCTCTTAGAGGTTTGGGGCGACATGGTGGTGCCCGCAAATATCTTTAGTGGCATAAATGAGGCAGTCGCAAAGGCGTATAGCAGCGCAGGACTTAGAAAGAGTCTGGTTCGTGATGCCTTGCTTGATCGCACCAATACCAAAGACAATACGCCCGCGTTTTGTGAGCTTTCTTTTGTGGCTAGCCCGCTAGAAACGAGCAATGTTAACTGTCAAAACCAAGCCACGGATCATGGCAACGGCCATAGAACGGGCGCGGCAAATTCAGGCTCTGGTGCTTGTCTTCATGTTATGCTAAAGGGTGGTGGCTCTGACAATGCTTCCTGTGTGCATATGTTGGCTCCAGGAGCAGGTATAGATGGCGTTCGTAAAGTTGTTGTTGACGCAGTTTTAGCCAAGGCACGCAATGCCTGTCCGCCGTTAGTTGTTGGCGTGGGCATAGGCGGCAGCTTTGACAAAGTGCCAGGTCTTGCGAAAAGGGCATTATTACGAAATATTGTTGAGAAAAACTCCAGCCCTGAGTCGCAAATGTCTGAACCAAAAACTTCAGAACCGAGCGCGCCAGCGTTAAGGGCGCCGGAACCGAAAACTTCAGAACCGAGCGCATTGAAACCGAAATCGTCAGAGCTGGCAGCGCTAGAACTAGAACTGCTAGCAAAGATAAATGCTAGCAATATTGGACCTGGAGGCTTTGGTGGTGACACCACAGCACTTGCAGTGCATATAAATACGGCACCTTGTCACATTGCGGCTTTGCCTGTTGCTATAAATATTGGTTGCTGTGCCATGCGGTCGGTGAGCATTAATTTGTAAAGACATGTGTTGCATAGCGCGACTCGCATAGCGTTGATAGCTTAGCTATGTAGGTTTAATGTGTGTATGGCGAGTAACCAAAACCGAGTAACCAAAACCTTAACTCGTTACAAACCTATTACTTAAGTCACATTGCCAGATGGGCATGTTTTCCAGTATCATTAGAGGTTCACATGCTTAAGATCTTTCTTGCGGCTACCTTTGTGCTTGGCTTTTTGCTTACACGTGTGTTTCTCAGACTACAGTTTGGCAGACGGGAGTAACTGCATTAGTAGCTTATGCTGTATCAGTTTGCACGACAACAAGACTTCAGGAGATGAACCATGAATAAAACAGACTCTTTAAACGTGCTGAATTGCGCCACACTTCCTGCCAATCCGGTAGTTGCTGTTGCTGGCGCTACAGGTGCTGTTGGTCGCGAGATGCTATTGGTCTTAGAACAGCGCGGCTTTCCTGCCGCAGAGGTGCGTGCATTGGCATCTGCAAGAAGCGCCGGACAACGCATAAACTATAATGGCAGCGGCGCGTCTGCCAATAATGACTCTAACGAAGGCTTCCTTGAAGTGCAAGAGATGACATCTGAATCTTTTCAGGGTGTAGATATTGCACTTTTTTCTGCTGGCGCATCGGTATCTGAGAACATGCGTACTGCGGTGGTTAAATCTGGTGCGGTTATGATAGATAATTCGTCTGCATTTCGTATGCACGACGATGTGCCATTGGTTGTACCAGAGGTTAATCCAGAAGCAGCCTTTACCCACAATGGCGTTATCGCTAACCCAAATTGTTCAACCATTCAGATGGTGGTGGCTTTGGCACCGTTGGCTCAGCTTGCTCCCATTAAGCGCATCGTTGTCTCTACGTATCAGGCTGCCAGCGGGGCAGGTGCCAAAGCCATGGACGAGCTTTATTCTCAAACACAGCAGTTTTTAAATAACGAGCCGCTTCTTATACAAAACTTTGCTCACCAGATAGCATTTAATTGCATTCCACAGATAGACATTTTTCTTGATGACGGCTCTACCAAAGAAGAGTGGAAAATGGTGGTAGAAACAAAGAAGATTTTTAACATGCCAGATATTAAAGTTGCAGCAAATTGTGTTCGTGTACCAGTTTTGCGATGCCATGCCGAGATGATTAATGTCGAGTTTTCTGCCCCAGTTAGCGTCCAAGCCGCTCGCTGTGCGCTTGGCGCTGCCAATGGCATACAGCTTATAGACGACCCCAATAACAAACTGTATCCCATGCCAGGTTTATTAGCCGGTAGTGACGATGTCTATGTGGGTCGCTTACATGCCGACACAACAGTAGAACATGGTTTGGCATTTTGGTGCGTTGCCGATCAGATTCGCAAGGGTGCGGCACTTAATGCCGTTCAGATTGCCGAACTTTTGCTACGCGGGCAAGTGAGTGGTTAGGCAAGAGAGCAAGCAAGCGATTAAGCAAGTTGGCAATCAAGAGAGCAAGCAAGCGAGCAAGAGAATTAGCAATGGTGGCAGAAATAACACTTAGGCAGCAGTTGAAACGTTAACAGGAGAGAAATCATGAGCGACATGAAAATCATTAAGCCAGCGGACTTCTCGCTTTTAGAGAACTTCGCTAAGGTAAATAAAATAGATGCTACTTATTATGACAAATACCCTGTAAAACGGGGTTTACGTAACGACGATGGCACAGGTGTGATTGCTGGCGTTACCAACATCTCTAATGTACATGGTTACATAATGTGTGATGGCGACAAGACATCTGATAGAGGAAGGCTAACTTATAGGGGTTTTGCAATTGAAGATTTGTTATCTCCTGTTGCTTGTGATGGTCGTTTTTGTTTTGAGGAGATTGCCTACCTGTTGTTGATGGGCGACTTGCCAACTGCTGAGCAACTGGCTGGCTTTATTGCTGAGCTGGACTCCGAGCGAGAGCTTCCCGATGGCTTTACCGCACACTATATCATGAATCCGGCAACGCCAGATATCATGAACGCGCTAGCGAGATCGATATTGTTTTTTTATGCTACCGATGCCAATGCCGAATCCCGTAGTCCCGAGCACGAAATTCGCACGGCGATTTCTCTGATTTCACGCTTACCTAGGATAGCGGTTCTTGCTTACTATGCCAAACAGGTAGTTTTTAATCATGGTTCGATGATCATGCATCGCTTTATACCTGGTCAATCTACGGCTGAGACTATACTCTCGATGATTCGCATTAATCGGAAATTTGAGCCACAAGAGGCAGCAATGTTAGACATCATGTTGGCATTGCATGCCGAGCATGGCGGCGGCAACAATTCGACTTTTGCAACAAGAGTTTTAAGCTCCGCCGACACAGACCCCTATTCTGCTTATGCGGCAGGCATAGGGTCGCTAAAGGGCTCGCGACACGGTGGCGCAAACGCTAAGGTGCGCAAAATGCAGGAGAATATTAAGACTGCGGTTAAAGATTGGGAGAATGACGACGAGCTAGCAAGCTATCTTGCTAGCATAATTCGTAAAGAAGCATTTGATGGTAGCGGTCTGATTTATGGCATGGGTCATGCAGTTTATACTCTTAGCGACCCTCGCGCCACAATTTGCAAACAGTTTGCATCTAAACTTGCTATTGGCAGCGAATTGGAACCGGAGTATCGCTTGTTAGAAAGCATCGAGCGTCTTGCTCCACAAGTCTTTGCCGATGTTAAAGGTTCGCAAAAGGCAATGTGTGCAAACATAGATATGTACTCTGGTTTCGTTTACTCTATGTTGGGCATACCAGATGATATGGTAACACCGCTTTTTGCTTGTGCGCGTATGGCGGGTTGGGCAGCACACCGTTTTGAAGAGATTGTTTCTGGTAAACGTATTATTCGTCCTGCCTATAAGTCTACAAATGGAGTTCGTGAGTATGTACCTATAAAAGAGCGCATTGATGCCACTAACGCAGGTGGTTCTAAACTAGATTCTACTCAAAACTCAGACCAAGAATCCAGGTTAGACTCTTATATAGACTCTAACCTAGGTTCCAGCCTAAATTCCAGCCTAAATTCCGGCCAAATAGATAGCAACTAAGATGACACTAATTAAGGTTGCAATATGACTAAAACTAAACGCAACATAGTTTTTGTGTCGCATATAATAGCAGAGAAATCTTCAGTATTAACTGATGATTTCTATGGCTTACGTTTAGCGCATATTGTTGCGCCACACTATACCAGACTATATTAGGAGGGAAAAGTGACACAAAGGCTGATATCTTGGAATGTTAATGGTCTTAGAGCATGTATAAACAAAGGCTTCTATGATACTTTTGCCGCATTTGATGCCGATGTCTTTGCCATACAAGAGACTAAGTTGCAGGCAGGACAAATTGAATTGGAGATTCCCGCAAACTATCATCAGGTGTGGAGTTATGCCGAGCGTAAGGGGTATTCTGGTACGGCAGTTTTTTGTAAAGAGAAGCCACTTAAAGTCGTGCATACTTTGGGACTTACGCCTGCCGACGCAATAGCATTAGGTGGGAGCGGAGGCGAGTCAGTAGTAAATAATGCGGCAAAAAGCAGTTCGCGTAAAACGAGCAGCGGTGGACCGCGTTGCGTGCCAGTAACAGGAGATCCCGCCATTTTAGATTTAGAAGGCAGACTTTGTGCTTTAGAATTTAGTAATTATTGGTTTGTATGTTGCTACACTCCAAACGCGCAGGATGGCTTGGCGCGCATTGGCATGCGATTGGCGTGGGGAGCTGCCTTTACACGTTTTGTAAGTAGCCTTGCCAAAGCGAAGCCTGTTGTTATTTGTGGCGATTTAAATGTTGCTCACAATGAGATTGATCTAAAGAATCCCAAGACAAATCGCGGAAACGCAGGCTTTTCTGATGAAGAGCGCGAAGATTTTTCGCAACTTTTGGCTTCTGGGTTTGTAGACACATTTCGTCATCTTTATCCCGATGTGTCAGAGGCATATTCGTGGTGGTCGTTTCGCGGCAATGCTCGCGCAAACAATACCGGATGGCGTATTGACTATTTTCTTACCAGTGATGATTTAGCACAAAAGGGAGCCATCTCTGAGGCAAGTATTTATCCGGAAGTTATGGGCTCTGATCATTGTCCCGTTGGAATGATATTAGATATAAGCTAGCAGGAGGTTATATGAATACAATAACACAAAATAAAGCTGTCGTATCGGTTTTGGGCAAGGATCGCAAGGGGATTGTTGCCACAGTGTCTACAACACTTTACGAATGTGGAGTAAACATTGATGACATTGCGCAGACCATTTTAGGTGAGATGTTCTCTATGACAATGATGGTGACCATAGATGAATCTATTTGTGCTTTTGAGGAGGTGCAGGAGCGTCTTGCCAAGGACTCAAAGCGCTTGGGAATGCAAATAAACTTGCAGCGTCAAGATGTTTTTGAATTCATGTACAAAGTGTAAATGAGGTGTAAGGCGTGTGCCATGCTTGCTGTTAGGTTCTGCGCCAGCGAGCAGTGCTTGCCGCCACGCAGCACAGCGAGCCGTGCTTGCCGCCAAGCTGCCGCTAGGCAACACCAGCATCTCACTATAGATTTTCTTGCATGAAGTCTAAAATATCGTTGCGCGAATGAAAGTTTGTTTTTTTGTAGACGCGTTTAATGTAGGTATGTACAGTCTCGGTTGAAAGAAAAAGCTCCTGTGCTACTTTCTTTTGAGTATACCCAAGTGCGAATAGCGACAAGACACTAACTTCACGCTCTGTAAGAAAGTAGATTTCGCCAATGGCTTTGGCTTTTTCTTCGATGCGACTGCGCATGTGTTCTGCGGGAAGATCGGCTGTGGCATTTAGTCCCATTAAAGTTTGAATTGGCACTTTTTCTTTTTTATATGCTGGGGTCTCGTCTTTGGGAGTTGTTGTTTTAAAAAGACGAACAAAAAATATCTGAGACGATACCAATAACAATAAACTCATCAGTTCTAAGATAAAAGCCTGATTGTCGCTTTGCATGAAAATCAGATTGACAGAAAGGTGTCCAAAAGTTTGTGGAGTAATCATTACCAGCCAGCCAGCTACGGCATAATAAAATGGATCGCGCCAACCATAATTAATAAAGGCTACGGTGGTAAACCAAATGAATCCCCAGATAAAAACGGTAGCCAGCATGGTTAATATTGCGCCAAAAGCAACAAATTCAGAGAATATGGCATAGCTAGTGATGGCTAAAGCGATGGTGATTTGAGTAACTATCCAAAAAAGAGTACTATACGCAGATTCCTTCTCTTTATAGGCTAAGATTATCCAGACAGAAGAAAGCGCGATAGCGGCAATTAAATAAGCGATTGAGGTCTGAAGCGTGAACTGAAAGCCTAAGTTTTCATAATAGCCTCGTGCCATGCCTAGAGGAATGACCACAAAAAATAGGCCAATGGCAATCGTGGTTAAAAATGCTCGGCTAGAGATATTGTTTTTTACAAAACCAAAAAAACCATCGCTGGCGTAAGGCAAGACATCAGAGAGAGCATCGCGGTTCTTAATTAGTATTATTAAAAAAGCCTGAGCAGCTGCTAATACGGCGTAAAGATTAAAGCGCAACTGAATAGGAAGTTGCGTGAAAACAAACATTAGTAACTCAAAAAGAATAATCGTGCCAAAGGCAAATATAAACGCCGCCAATCTTGATATGTGAGCCATTTGTCTTAACCAGTAAATGATGCACCAACAACTGGACGCAAGACATATAAAAAGACAGGCCTGATGCGATATAACACTTACAGAGCCTTCCTTAGACCACTCTTGTCCCAATAAGAGTGTAGATACAGCCAACAACAAAATCATGACGTAAGTTGTGTTTTTGATTATCTTTTTGCTCCAATGCTTGATATAAATAGTGAGTAGCAAAATCAGGAGCATAAACACAGAAGCTGCAATTATCAAAGGCAGATTGGTTGTAGAAGACACACTATCTTCAAATGAGCCATTAAGAACTAAAGTGCTGCCGGCTTGGGCAATAGCCATACCAACCATATATAAGACAAGAGGCTTAAAATAATTGCGAAAACTTATGTGTCCAGTATTGCTCAATTACTTCTCCAAAAAATTAACCATTAAACGACTGCAATGAAACTTGAAGCAAATCCTGCGAGGCTTCATGCGAGATTTCACACAGTGAACCCCGCGACGAAAATCGTGACGAGCTCTGCGACGACCCTTGCAATGAATCTAGAGGCGAAACCTGCGGTTGTCCTTGCAATGAAGCCCGCTGCGAACCCCGCGACGATCCTTGCAACGAATCTAGCGACAAAGCTATATACTGTTTAATTAATTCTAACAGGTAATCTATCTGTTCTGCTGTATTATGAGAAAAATAACTGATTCTGAATGTAGATTCTAGATTGCGTTTAGAGATGCCAGCCAATTGCAGCGATAGGGGATGCTTTGGCCGCCAGGTTCCCAAGGGAACTGTTTTGTGGTTAGATTCGCAGGCAGACGCTGCCGATGCAAAGACATGATGTTCGTTTAGAAATGCCAAGGCATCTTTGCCATTAACTCCTGGTAGTGTAAAACTTGATATATATGGCGAACCATCAGGGCGCGAATTAATTATCGCTTTTTCGTATATCTGCCTTAGACCGTCTTCTAGTCTGAACTTTAATGCGGCAACATGTTTTATAGTTTGTTGCTGCTTAGAAAAGCATAGCTCAACCGCTTTAGCAAATCCTGCTGCCAAAAAAGGCGCCTCTGTTCCAGACCTGAACCCACGTTCTTGCCCTCCGCCAAAACTTGTGGTGAACATTTTGGTACCCTCTTTAATGTAAAGCGCACCTATACCTTTAGGTCCACCTATTTTGTGCGCGCAAAGGCTAGCTAAGTCAACCCCAAGCTCTTTTGGCTTAAAGGGAAGCTTGCCAAAAAGCTGAACGGCATCGGTATGCAGTAATGCTTGTGGAGCATATTTTTCTCTAAACCGGTTAATTTCGTCAAGGTTAAAGCAGTAGCCAATCTCATTTTGCACAGCCATTATAGAGATTAGCGTGGTTGTTGGATTCAGGCAGTCTGTTAATGCATCGGTATCAAGATTGCCTTGGCGAGCGTTAATGTAGTTTACGTTCCAACCGCCGCGCTTTAGGTTGCGGATCGCCTTGGTAACAGAGGCGTGCTCTAAAGTTGAAGTTATAATATTACCTCGCTTGTGCGCTCTTGCGTAACACGAACCAGCAATAGCCAAGTTATTTGCTTCGGTGCCACCTGAAGTAAAATAAATCTCTGAAGGCGCAACTCCAAGTGCATGAGCTATAGTTGCGCGGCTTGTTTGTAAAATGTTTTTGGCACTTGCGCCCTTCTGATGTAAAGAAGATGGGTTTCCCCAATTATCACTAAGGATCGTTCTTATAACATCAACCACTTCAGGATAGGGCATAGTGGTCGCTGCGTTATCCAGATAGATATCTTTAACGTTCTGATTCATGGTCTCCTCAAAAAAAAATTCGTGTAAGCATTAATCTTTGTCTATCTATTAAACAACTTCGCAAACCAGGCATAATCCCTAAAATAGGGTATTTTGAGCTAAATTTTTTTTACATCCCTAAAACAAGTTAGCAATTAGTTCACACAAATCACCTGTTTAAGGATTAGTTGGTAACCCAAAGGGGGGACAAGACATTTGTTTGCAAACATTAAGCTGATGATTAAATCCCAATATTTGTTCTACTAGTTAGGAGTAATTTATGTCGAGAAAAACTGTCTTTGGGACTGAAGCAAGTTTGTGTTCGAATATCATCGAGCTTGGCGTGCTGGGAAAAGAGGCAATTGGTAGCATTGGACCCAAAACACCAGAGCAATACCAATTGATTGATGCAATTAAGATAAACATTAATGGCTTTTATGAGCCAGCATCGCAGAATGTGGTTGCTACATGTATTGATGGACGTTTGCCACAGCTAGCTAGTGAATTGTTGGCTGGCCAAAAGGAGAGCGGCGAAGGGTCTTGGCAAGAACAATCGTTGGCAAGTCAATCGTTAAGTCAATCGGCAAGTCAATCGTTAAGCGCTCAAAAGTCATGTAAAGAAAAATCGCAGTTGCTTATGCCAAATTCTGCCGGTGGTTCGCTGTCGCTATGGGTTGCGGCAACACTAATTGGCGCGCAACTGTCGCTGTCAAGCTTTTTAGAGCGGCTTAAAGAAAGTGGCATTAGAATTGGCTTTCACACCGATAGCCACGCTCACGCTGGCATAACCGGCTGTGGCGCCAATGATAAACTGCCGCAAATTCTTGGTGTGGTATCAAAGAAAGGCTCGCTTGCTAGCATACTAGCATTAATGGAAAAACTAGAGATTAAAATAGATGCTAAAGCGGCAGAGCAGCTAAGAGAAGCAGCAAATATTCACAACAACAGTGGCGTCTTTGGCACCGCTAGCATGCGCATTAATGAGCTATTAGGCAATGGTCAATGCGATGTTTTGTTGGGAGATCACAACGAGCTATTTATAGTTCTTAACATGGTGCATGGCACAACTCTTAATAGGGCGGCACTTGCTAAACGATTTGGCATAAAAGCTGCTGTCTTTAATATTGATGTTTGGGCATTTAAAGAATCAGCTGCGCAGTTAAATTTAACAGAATTGCCAATTGAAAACTCAAACTTAGACCTAAGTAAAAATTCAATCAGCGCCGTTGGCTCTGTCCCCCAAAAGTGGTCTGAATCACTGAGCGAGGCATTTGTGCAGGCGCTTGCGGCATATAACTTGGCAACTGGGCTTGTGCTTTGCAGCTCAGAAATGCCTGTTGTAATTAGGAAAAGCTAGTAAAAGAATGCGTCCCCATATCAGGTGATTTTACTAATTTAGTTCACAGGTCCCTTAATCAGGTGACAGGGTAAAAAATCTAGGCTCGATAATTTACAACTTAAGAAAGCGCCTGAAAATGCCCCCAAAAAATCTTTTAAGTTTCTGCTTAATGAGCAACAAACATTTAAAGGTTGGCGAATTAAAGGTTGGCGAAAGAGCAACAAACATTTAAAGGTTGGCGAAATTCACCAAAAAGCGTTTCTTAGAGTTAAGCAAGATTGTGTTTAGCAAGGTTATCCAAAGCAAAGAAATGTCCAAACAAAAGAAGGAGGAAAATCTATGGGTAACAAGTTCATCGCAGGCAACCCCAATCTTTGTATAGGTTGTGGAACCTGCATGGCAGCATGTATGATGGAGCATCCGCCCATTGACGGTGTGCCAATCCCACGTCTGGCGCTAATTAAAACCAGGCAGACATCAGTGCCCATCAGCTGTCACCATTGTCAGGATGCACCATGTGTGGCATCGTGTCCCGAACAAGCTCTTTATTATGAGGGAACTAGGGTAGAGGTTAGAGAAAATCGTTGCATTGGTTGTAGCAGCTGTGTACTTGCCTGTCCGTATGGCGCGATTGAAATCGTCTTAACAACCTCAACAAAAACAATCGGAGGTGTCGTTTATCAAAATTCTAGAAAACCCTATGTTCTTAAATGCGACTTGTGCGTGTCAAAGCCAGAAGGTCCAGCCTGCGTAAGTACGTGTTTAACCAAGTCCTTAAAAATTGTAGATGAGGCTAGCATTAAGACTTCAACTCAGGACAAGCGCGTTAAAGCAGCCCAGGCAGCAGAGATTGCCGCAAGCCAGTTTGAACTGGCTTAAGTCTAAGTAAAAGATTAGGAGGATTTAAATTATGGAAAAGCATATGGCAGTGTGTCCTTATTGTGGAGCAGGTTGCAAGTTAGATTTGCTTGTTCAGAATGGCAAAGTTGTGGGTGTTGAGCCACTTAATGGCATTACAAATGAGGGCGAGCTTTGTCTGAAGGGCTATTATGGTTTTGATTTTATTAATGACACAAATATATTGGTTCCGCGCTTGCTGCATCCAATGATTCGCCGTAAAAAAGGTCAACCGTTAGAGCGCGTAAGCTGGGATGAGGCACTTGACTTTACGGCTAAGAAATTGCAGGAAATTATAGATAAGTATGGGCCAGAATCGGTGATGCTCACCGGCTCTTCTAGAGGTCCTGGTAACGAGGCTAACTTTGTGATGCAAAAATTTACGCGTGCTTGTATTGGTAACAATAATATAGATAACTGCGCACGCACCTGTCATGGACCTTCTGTCATAGGTTTGATGGATGCAGTGGGCAGTGGAGCTATGAGTGTGTCAATTCCAAACATGGAAAACGCTGATGTCATAATGCTCTTTGGCTACAATCCATCGGCATCGCATCCTATAGTTGCGCGCCGCATTGTTAAGGCCAAAGAAAAAGGCGCAAAAATAATTGTCTGTGACCCTCGTTATATAGAGACTGCAAGAATCGCAGATTTGTATCTTCCGCTTAAAAATGGTAGTAACTTGGCAATGATGAACGCATTTTGTAACATTGCTGTAAATGAAGGTCTTATAGACAAGAACTTTATTGATGAACACGTAAGTGGTTTTGATGAGTGGTGGGAAACCATTAAGAATTACACGCCAGAGTCTGTGCAAGATATTACCGGTATAGATCCCGAGTTAGCGCGTCAAGCTGTGCGGATGTTTGCCACTGCAGACAATTCAATTATAGGTTGGGGTATGGGTGTAACCCAGCAAGTTCAGGGTGTTATGGTCGTACATACAATTGCGGCATTTGCCTGCATCCTTAATCAGATTGGTCGTGACAACGCCGGACTCGCACCCGTTCGTGGGCAAAACAATGTTCAGGGAAGTTGCGACATGGGTATGTGGCCTAGCCTTTATCCCGGATATCAGAAAGTAAATGATCCAGCCATCAGGGCAAAATTTGCTAAGGCATGGAATGTACCTGAAGAAAAGCTTTCACTTAAAGAAGGATTTAAGCTCACCGATCTACCCCATGCTGTTAGAGAAGGAAAGATAAAAGCCTTCTATAACTTTGGCGAGGATGGTTTGCAGACTGAGCCGGACTCTATAGACATGAAAAATGTGCTGGAAAGCCTGGAGTTTTACATTAGTCAAGACATCTTTATGACACAATCTACTGCTTTAGCCGACGTGGTTTTACCTGGCTCTTCTTGGGGCGAGCATGATGGGGTTTTCTCTGCTTCCGATCGTACTTTTCAGCGCTTTACAGCTGCAGTTTCGCCTCCTGGTGAAGCACGTCATGATTGGGAGATCTTTCAGGATTTGTCTACTCGTATGGGTTATCCAATGCACTACAACAACACCGAGGAGATTTGGAATGAAGTGCGCGAACTTTGTCCCAACTTCTATGGTGCCACCTACGAGCGTATGGAAGGCTTAGGCTATGCACAATGGCCTGTTCCAAAGGTTGATGAACCTGGCGCCACTACACTTTATAAGGGCGGTCAGTTTAATAGACCTGATAAAAAGGCATTGCTAATTCCGCATGATTTTAAGAAACCAACTGAAGAACCTGATGATCAATACCCGTTAATCTTGTGTACCGTGCGCGAGGTAGGTCATTACTCTTGTCGCTCGATGACTGGCAACTGTCAGGCACTGTCAGGTTTAGCCGATGAGCCAGGATATATTACCATGCATCCCGATGACGCGGCGATAAGAGGCATCCAAGACCAACAGCTAGTCTGGGCGTTCTCTAGACGCGGCAAAGTTATTACACGCGCAGATGTTACCGAACGCTGCAACAAAGGCACTGTTTACATGACTTACCAGTGGTGGATTGGCAAATGCAATGATTTAACAATGCATCAAACCGATCCCTTGTCTGGTACGCCAGAAGACAAGTTTAGCGCCTGCCAGGTAGAAGCGATTGCTGATCAGGTTTGTGCAGAAAATCACATGCAAGATCTTTATGCCAAGCTTAAGAAGCGACTTGCAGACGAGGCTGCGCCGCAAAACGTAGCTCTGAAGTCAGATCCGTCTATGGTCGCAGCATAATTTTTGGCGCTATTCGTGATTGGGAGAAGCTAATGAGTCAGTTTATAGTTGTAAACCCAAGTAAGTGTATTGGTTGTGGCACATGCCTTTTAGCATGCAGCGCCGCCCATAAAGAGGTAGGCCGTCAGACAAATCCACGTTTGAACCTTGTTCAGACTAAAGAGGTTTCGGCAACGGTCACTTGCCATCACTGCCAGGGCGCCCCGTGCGCCCTGGTATGCCCCGTAAATGCTATAAAGTTTGATGGCGACATGGTTGTTGTAGACGAGAAGTGTTGTATTTCTTGCAAAATGTGTGCTTTAGTGTGTCCTTTTGGCGCCATAAAGCTATCAGGTACATCAGTGGCAGGAGTAGCGGGAATTCAAGTAGAGACGCCAACATTTCCTAAAGGAACTAGCGACATAATAGCTTGGGAAATTGGGGTTTATGCGGCTGCTGTAAAATGCGATCTCTGCTCATTTTCTAAGGATGGTCCGGCATGTGTTAACTCCTGTTTAACAGGTTCTGTACAAGTTATTGATAAGAGCCATCATAAGAAACTGCTTAATGATAAGCGCATTAAAGCGTCAGTTGAGCTAGAGGCAATTGCCAAAGACACCTCAGAGGGAAGAAATGTTTTAGAGACGCGAAGCGTTTTACAAGGCGGGAAAACATTAGATAATAAAAACAGTTCAGAGGACAGGAGCAACCAATGAGCAATATGGCGCCAATGATGGCGAATCTGGTAGTAGTGTTCTCATTTTCGTTGCTGGCTTCAGTGATTGGTAGTTTGTTAAGCATAATACTGAAGAAATCTGATAACGCGGCACGAATAACAGGAACCTTGTTTGGCATTGTGGCTGCAATCTTAGGTACTGCGGCAGGGTTGATGATGATCTTTGAACCAGGACTTGGAGTGGTGCAGTTTTTCTCACCATTGTTTTTAGTAAGCTTTAGTCTACAGTTTAGTCCTTTAGCAGGATTATTGGTTACAGTCATCTCTCTATTAGCATTAACCTCTTGGATTTATTCGTTTTCGTATGTTAAAGAGTACAAGGGCAAAGTTGGTAGCATTAACTTTTTTATGAACCTCTTTATTCCGGCAATGCTATTGGTAATTACAGCCGATAACGCCTTTTGGTTCATTGTCTTTTTTGAGGTCATGTCTTTAACTTCATACTTCTTGGTAATAGTTGATCAAGACAAAAATGCCCTTAAAGCCGGCTTGCAATATTTGATTATGTCACATTGCGGTTTGGTATTAGTGATGATTGCCTTCTTTATTATGGGCAATATGGCAGGAAGTTTAGACTTTGCCGATTTTCGTAATTTACAGCTTGAGCCTGCTTTAGCATCTGTTGTATTCTTGCTTGCCTTTGTAGGCTTTGGCTTTAAGGCAGGTTTGGTGCCATTTCATTCATGGTTGCCTTTGGCGCATCCTTCTGCTCCATCGCATGTCTCGGCATTGATGTCTGGCGGAATGATTAAGATAGGCATTTTTGGTATTATAAAAGTTAGCTTTGACTTACTTGGTGCTTGCGGAGGCGAAGTCTGGTGGGGTATTGTTGTTTTGATAGTTGGGGCAGTTTCATCGGTAATAGGCGTGGCATATGCTTTAGTCGAACATGATATCAAGCGCTTGTTGGCTTATCATTCATGCGAAAATGTTGGCATTATTGCTCTTGGCTTGGGTGCCGGCATGATTGGTTGGGCGGCAGATTTACCCTTGTTGGCAGGCTTTGGCCTGATGGCTGGGCTATACCATCTTCTTAATCATGCCATATTTAAAGCCTTGCTGTTCTTGGGCGCGGGTTCGGTTATGTTTCGTACCCATACTAAAAACATGGAGCTTATGGGCGGATTATCTAAATTGATGCCTATAACGGCAGCTTGTTTTCTTATAGGCTCATTGGCTATCTCTGCTATACCGCCGCTTAATGGTTTTGTGTCAGAATGGTATACCTATCAGTCGCTTTTTAATGCCGCGTTGTCTGGGGATGTGCTAGTTATTTTAGTTGCGGTTTTGGCTGCAGTTGCCTTAGCCTTAACAGGCGCCTTGGCAGTCATGTGTTTCGTTAAAGCCTATGGAGTAACCTTTAGTGGCCTTTCGCGATCTGACCAAGCAAAAAAGGCAAAGGAGGCTCCGGCGACGATGCTAATTGGCATGATTGTGCTGGCAGCGGCTTGCGTAGCTTTAGGCATTGGCGCTGCGGCAGTAGCTCCCGTTATGCAACAGATTGCAGCGTCTACTTTGGCTATACCTACTTTGCAGGTTGTTAGCGACACCACGTTGGTGGGATCAGCGCCAGGGGCGTTAGTCTCTACGCCAATGATAGCCATTATGTTAATTGGACTGATCATATTAATTGCAGTGCTAAAGAAGGTATTTGCGCGTGGTGCTATAGTGCAGCGAAAAGAGCCTTGGGCAGCTGGTTATCAGCCAGATGTCACAATGCCGGTGATTGCGTCTAGTTTTGCTAAAAATGTTCAAAACTCATTTGCGCCTTTGTACAAGATAAGGGTTGCGGTGGTTGCGTTTGCGAATGCTTTTGTTGGTTTAATAGATAGAAAGCCAGAAGTGCTATTAAAAGATGCTGTGTCTGGCAAAGACAAAGAACAAGAAGCTGTATTAGCCCAAGTGACTAGCAGTGCTAGCAGTACGCACGGCGCACATGACGAGCATGACCTGCCAGCGGTGACAGATGCCTTGGAGCGCTTGGTGCAACTGTTTGGACGCATAACAAAATCTATAGAGGGCGGAAACTATCAGGTGTATTGCTTGT
>JAIRQA010000072.1 GCA_031256715.1 Coriobacteriales bacterium
GTTAACCGCATATGCTTTCTTTTGAAGTCGTTCCTTATGTCACATCCGGGCTTTGACCGAGATGATATGCAGGGCTACCTTGACCTGTTTCATGTCATGATGAACAAGCCAGTAGATAAGATGGAAAAGGCCGCATTGGTGCTAGATCGGGCAATGCGTTACCCAAAAACCATTAGATTCAGGGAGTATTACAACGTAAACAGCAGGTCAGAGAGCTGATGACCTGCGAAGATACCACCTCACTGCAAGGGGGGATTTTATAAGTAAATGCACCAATCGCAACCCAAACGATAGATATCAAAACATGGGAGAACTGCTTTTTGACTTTGAGCGTTTTCATGAACTTGATGAGGAACATGTGCGTTTGCAAACACGTAAGTGGAGGCTTTTTTTAACTAGTGTTATCTTTACAATACTTTTTGGACTTGGCGCAATTTTTTTTGCTACAGCAGCCAATATTCAGGCGCAGCATAGTTACGACAGCTTGCTGGAAAAGGCAAACGAGCTGTATGCAACAGACGCAAAAGCTGCAGCCCTTCTTTATGGCAACGCCATCAGGCTAAGTCCTGGCAACCCAAATGCGTATCAAGATCTTCTTACGCAAATAAAAAGCGACAACGTGCTTACTGCAGACGAAAAATCGCAGATTAAGTGGGTGCTTGATGGCAGTGATGGCGCGGGAACCACTAATGAACATGTTTTAAAAGAGCAAAACCCCACAGCTTATGCCCAAATTGCCTACGATGTTGGCGTAATCTATTATTTTGGCTCGCAGGGCGATAATGGCAAACCCAGTGCTGTGCGCTATCTAAATGATGCCGCAAACTCATCTTCGCTTGATCCTCAGAAGAGAGAGTTGGCTGCTAGATTATCTAAAATCGCCAGCAACTATGAACTATTTTTAAATGGTGGAGTTTCCGAGGGCGGCGCCAGTAGCGTTATTGGTAATGACAGTTTTACGCCAAGGCAATTCTGGGATGAGCTTGTTGCTATGAGCGACGGCGATTTGGTTGTAATTACAGGCAATACTTTCGTGGCAATTTCTGTGTATGGGGAAGTTATTTATCAGATATCTAACCACGCCGATATCTTTGTTAGGGGCGGTGTAACACTAACAGAGATGCAAACGCAGCTAGACAAGATTGCTGCAGGACTTAAAACTATTACACCGCGCGACGATGAAGAACAAGAATTTGTGAACGAGGCAATTAAGCAAATTCAGCGAGCGCGAGAGGTTGCGGCAACAGCAGCCGGCAATGTTTTGACGCCAGCAGGTGGTGAGAAGCAATGACTCTAGAGCAAACGCAACAGGTGCTTGGCATGCTTAATAGTGGAACATACCTCTGTTTGGCTCTAATGATAGTATGCTTTATTATTAGCATACTATTGTTCTGGCGCTTTAATGTTTTGCGTATAATTAAAGAGCGTACTGGCATATCTGGACGACAAGCGGCAAAGCTATTTAACCAGAGGAACACAAAAGACAAAACTTTCTCTACAGATTCTGCGGTAGCATTTACTGCTTCTAGTGCTATTAATGCCACAGAATCCTCAGAAAAAACAATTGCTTTAATTAACAGCAATATCGTTACCAATACAGAAGATGCAGAAAATATGAGTGATACCTGCGATGTGATGAAATCATCTAAGGATTTTTTGTTGATAAGGGAAGTCCTTGTTGTTCATACAGATGCGCGGATTGAAGGTTTATTGTGAAGTCTTATAGTGAAGACCTATTGACGAAAGCTTAAAATTCTAGGCTTAATGCAATAGATAATCAGTTAGAATAATATTAAGGTAGCGAGCAAAGGGAACAATAGCAGCGGGAGAAAGTGCAAAGGGAGAAGAGAGCAGCGGGAGAAAGTCAATTGTTTGGCTAAGACAGACGGAATACCTTTTGTAGCGAGTAAAGGTAAAAGAGCAAAGGGAGAAGAGAGCAGCGGGAGAAAGAGCAAAGGGAGAGTTACAAATGAGAGAAAAGAATCTGAAGGGAACGCGTAGTAACAAGTTTTTAGGGAGGTTAAATATGATTGGCAAACGTTTAATGAAGTTGTTTTGTGCTTTTGTGTTGGCATTAAATCTTATGCCTGCCGCGCCCATGATGGCGTTTGCGGCAGCAGGAGACATCGAACTAAGAATTGATTCTACAGCGATTTCGCAACAGGCACCAGTAGGTGTGTCACCTGTAACTTTGGCTATAACAGATAGCGATTTTGAAATTTGGGTAGACGATGGAACTTCACTTGTGCAACAAAGCGGATATAGCGTATCTGGTGTTACATGGACATATGCCATTAATGATACAACGCTAGAGCAGGACAAAAACGCGTTTACGGTAACTGCAGATGGCCAGATAAGTTACGAAGGACACTACCCCTCTGGCAATGATTTTATTGTTGTAGCCACACCTAACTATAGTGGCCTATCAGTTACAGATAATTCTGTGCCTGGGCTGCCAGTAGATATTAGTACTATAGTAAACAAGCCTGCTAGTGTGCAGATCCCGATTGCAGTTCCGTTAAGTAACTATGCAAGCGATGCCAATAAGGTCTATTCGGCGGAGCTTTCTGGCTTAAGCGTAATAGATCCCAACATTAACCTTACAAGTGCTAGCCCAAACTATGACGCCTCTGCTTTGCTGAGTACATTAAGCGCGGCAAAAATAAAGCTAAATTGGCATGAGTCAAATATATCAGCAAATACACTACTTGTTACTGCTACGCTTAATGTGCTACCTCCATTGCAGATAAGTGGGAATGTGATATCTGTTCAGGACAACGCGTATCTTACTGCACCTATTAACGTAGATGTCATTTATGCGATTACTAGCACCGAACAAAGCGAACTTGCTGCAATTGCTGAAGCGGCTGCACAGCAAGGCTATACGTATAATTCATCTACAAAGACGATAACAGTTGCTAATGCCATTACAGTTAAGTCTGAAACAGGACTACCGCAAATTAAAGACATTAGTATGACAAAGGGTGTGAGTGCAGATAATAAGTTCGCAATTTACACAGATGCCATAGGTAACGAAGAACTTTATGTGTCTACAGCACAGAGCATTAATGTTGCTACTTATGCCATTCCTGTTTCAGCGCAGTATTATCAGGCTCCAACAGCGGCAAGCATAGAACTTATTAGCTCCAATGGCACTGTCTTTAGCAGCATTACCCCTGTTGTGAGTACCAATCCCGCAACCATGCGAACAGATATTAATGGCAACATAGGCTTAAACAGTGTTGCAGAAGGAACATACAAGATTAAGGTTACTGCTACCAATAGTAAGGGCACAGCTACAAATGAAAGCTGCCCCATTCATGTTGTGCCATCAAGTTACACTGGCCCTACAGTAACTGCCACTTTTAATGACACTATGCCCGCGGTAAATGTTCAGTATTCTTTACAGAATCCTCAACAAAACACAAGTGTCTATCCTGCTAATCGTACGCTAAACATTGCCGTGTCTGCGGGCACCCTTAAAGTGCCACTTACAAGCACCGGCGGTACTATCAAATACAAAAAAGATACTAATAGCTTGCTAGCAAACGAGCAGGTTGCACCCAACATAAACAATGGACTTAATCTGGCGTATGGTAGTGCCACAATTGGCGATGGTGTCTATGACTTCACGGGTGCATTCTTAAGCGCTTTAGAAGACATATGGGGAGAAAAATATAATATTAACGCGCAACAAAAATTGAATAGTGACGCACCAACAATTTTTACTGCGCCAGAATTTACTGTAGACACCCAAAGCCCATCTGCCAAGATAAGCATTTTAGATAACACCTTAGACTTTAATTCGCTCACTAGCAACCCACTGTACCAATTGCTATTAAGTGACAACGTTTTAATCAATCCAGATTTCATAGGGCAACAGGATGGAAGCTCTGGTATTAAAGAGATTGCTTATGCCATTACAGAAAAGGCGAATCTTTCTTTAACCGGAAGCACAAACTGGAACGAAAACACCATTACAAGTTGGATATCATTCAGCTCAACAAATCTTACTGACACAAACTTTAGTGAAAACTATCGCAGCGATAGAATATTTCAGAGAACAGGCAGGTTGCCGATACCAAAAAGCGCCCCCGGTGAGCTCGTGCTTTGGTTTAAGGTTGTTGCTAACAACGAAAAAGTCACCATTGTTAACACTCAGGGCACTATTCTTGATAACAGAGAACCTGTGTATGCGAATTTAATTGCACCAGTGGCCACAAGCTATACAACAGATGCCCCTGCCTTGCCAATTTATAAGGTAGGGCAGCCTATGAACTTTACTATAGATGTTTATGATGCAATTAATGAAGGTGCTTTGTGCTCTGGTTTGCGCGAGGCAAAAATATTGTCTGACAAACCGGTTGTTAGCAATGTAAATCTTACGCCTGGTTATACCGATGCTCCAAGTATGGGGCTTACAGAAGATGCTATAAATCAGCTAAACCTTATACAGAAGCAATTTACTTTAACTCCTACGGCAGAGGCAAGCCATGTTAAACTGAGTCTTGAAGTAAAAGATAATGTTGACAATTTAAAAGTGTACAATGATATCTTCGAGTTTTCTGTAGACTCTACACCTCCCACAGTAACTGTGCAATACGATAATAACAGCGTAACAAATGGCGGTTATTTTAACGCGCAGCGCAAGGCAACAGTTACGGTCGTGGACGCTAATTTAGGAGACCCTTCTACCGCAGACAACCTTTATGCAAAAATTCTTATAAATGGACAAGAGATCACTAACGACAATTTTGCCGGCACATTTACCGGAGGCAGCATAAGCGCTTGGAGCACGCCAGTCATGGATGCAAACGAGCGCTACGAGACTTATGCAACCATCTCATTTATTAACGATGATCGCTACACTATAGATGTCTCTGCTACAGATCGCACGAGCCTAACGACATTAAACTCGCAGGTAGATTATGGCATATCTAGTAATCCTTGCGACTTTGTTATAGATACTTTGGCACCTAGCATTAGTTTTCCCAATGCGAATGCAGATCTTGCTTGCGCAAATGGATTTGGCTTTAGCGTTGATGCCATTGTTCTAGACGCAACAAAGGACGCTGGCTTTGCTGGCTTGGCGGCTGTTAGTTATGATATTGTCGAGAAGATCGCCTCTAACCCCTTGCAAGTCGTTAAGACTACAACTCGCTTAGATTCCTTTGCCGATGCAAGCATGGCAGCTGACCCCATCGTGCCTTACCCAGTGCAAAATCGTGCCTCGTTTGACGCCATTGCTGTTGTGCCAGACGACCTAAGCGACAGCAATAATTACTATGTGCGAGTAACTGCCACAGATTTGGCAGGCAATACAACAACAGAGGAGCTTGGTCCTCTTACACTTGACAAGACTGCGCCAATAATAGATGTTAATTATGACAACGACAATGTGCGCAATGAACGCTATTTTAGCGCGCCGCGCACAGCAACCATAACCATTACCGATCGCACCATAGTACAAAGCGAGCAAGCTGCCGGAGCGCTTAAGACCAATGGCGTGATTGGAGCATGGCATCAGGTGCCAGATAGCCTTCAGACAGATGGCACAAACAAATGGCAGGCAACAGTTGCTTTTTCTGTAGACAATGACTTTTCGCTTTCTGTTCAAGCAAAAGACCGCGCCGGTAACATTACAACTGATGACAGTGCAAACTATCATGGGCTTTCGCGAGCGGCGCAAAAAGAGTTTACTGTAGACTTGCGCAATCCCACCATTAATGTCACCTATAGCAACAATGACGTACGCAACCAGAAGTACTTTAATCAAGGTCGCACAGCAACTATCACATTAGACGAGCATAATTTTTCTAACGCCGGATTAACTGTAACCGCCAAGCGCGATGACGTAGCCATTGCCCAACCCCTGCTTTCTATGGAAGAACTTGGCGCAACTAGAACAGATATTCATGTGGGTCTGCTAGATTGCATGGCAGAGGGCGATTATAGCATCGAGATTAGCTACACCGACCTCTCTGGCAGACAAGCAACAGAGATTGCCTATGGTGGTCCTCTTGCGGCATCGCAGACATTTACAGTAGACACTACGGCACCTGTGCTAGAGTTTGTTGGTGACATCACAGACCTTAGTGCTCATGTTGGCGTTGTAGAGCCAAGCATTTCGCTTACAGACCGCAACTATGACTTTGCAGGCAAACAGATAGGACTTTCCGGAGTAAAGTCTGGTACTATTACTCCGGACATAAGCTATTATGCTATTACAAATGGTGAGCGCGCCACCATAGCCGACCTCCCTCATGTTGCCACTAATGACGATATCTACACCATAAAAGCTACGCTTACAGACTTGGCTGGCAATTCAGATGATGTAAGCCTGACATATTCATTAAACCGCTTTGGCTCTACATGGTTTGTAAATGACGCCACCAAAGAATTAATAGACAAACGCTACACCAACAAAGAACAGGATGTGGTTATTCACGAGGTAAATGTTAATGAAGTCGTAAAGCATTCGGTTGTAGTAGCTCATGGTGGCAGTCAATCTGAGCTGAAGGCTGGCGAATATGATGTTAGCGCGTCTGGCTCAAAAACTAGCTGGAACGAAAACATCTATACTCTGGATAAAGCGAACTTCTCAACAGAAGGTCTTTACGAAATTACTATTACCAGTACAGATTTAGCGGGCAATAACTCTTCTAACCGAGCCCCAAAAATACAAGATAGTGCAGCACCGGTAGATTTTATTGTTGATAAGACCGCGCCAACCGTAGTAGCAACAGGTATAGAGAGCAATAGCAGCTACAATGACGAAAAACGTACTCTTGTTATAGACGCCGAAGACAATATCGCGCTTAAGGAGGTTGAGGTTTACCTTAATGGCAGCGCAACGCCACAGATCACCTATACAGCAGATGATTTTAAGGGTGACGATGGAAA
This sequence comes from Coriobacteriales bacterium, assembly GCA_031256715.1. Taxonomy (GTDB): domain Bacteria; phylum Actinomycetota; class Coriobacteriia; order Coriobacteriales; family UBA8131; genus JAIRQA01. The sequence continues at coordinate 6,904 of JAIRQA010000072.1, forward strand.
GGTGAGCTATGACATCTTTGCCGCTGAAAGCCACCAAGATATTAGCCTAAAAGCTGTAGACATGGCAGGAAACGAAATGGATGAGCTACTTATAGAGAATTTCTTCATTAGTGCAGACCCATTCTTAAGTTTTATGGCGCAAACCCCACTTGCGGGCTTTGTCTCTACACCACCTGTGCTTTATGGCCTTGCCATTGCTTTTGCAATAATCTTGGCGGCAATTGCGTTCTCTCTTATTTTCTTGTTCTTCTTTAAGCGTAGACGCAAAGAAGATGAAGAGGAAAATGACAACGATGCAAGTAATCAGAGGCTGTCTGCATGAAAATCAGACTTACCATTTTAGACACAGACAGTGACTTTCTTAGTCGCTTGACATTAACGTGTGCAAATCGGTACCCAGACAAGCTGGAAGTGCGCACATTCACTGATGAACAGTTGGCACTGGAAAGCCTAAAAAATGGCGCTGTGGATATCTTTCTGGCAAGCGATGTTTTTGATATCCAGCCAAGCGTAATACCAGCGCGTTGTAGCCTTGCTTATTTGGTTGAGTCTGACGCTATAGATAGCATTAAAGAGCAAAAAGCCATAAGCAAGTACAAAAAAATTGAGACTTTTTACAAAAACGTCTTAGAGATTTACTCTGAAAACATTCCCTCATCTGTAAGCCTCAAGCTTTCAGATGAGGGAAAAGGGGCGATCATTCAATTTAGCTCAGCAAGTGGTGGAGTTGGTTGTTCCACCATGGCGGCTAGCTGTGCGCGACATTTTGCCAGCAAAGGCGCCAGTGTTATTTATTTTAGTTTAGAGCAATTTATGAGCACCGATATCTTTTTTTCTGGCGAAGGCAATGCGACATTTAGCGATGTGGTTTTTGCACTGAAGAGCAAACGCGGCAACTTGCCTTTAAAAGTTGAGGGGTGCGTGAAAAACGATGCAAGTGGCGTGCATTTCATTTCTAGCAGCAAAACGCCTTTAGACTTAAGAGAGCTAGATAACGATGACATCAGTGAGCTCCTGGATGCTATCATGCTAGCAAGCAATTATGAGTATATAGTAGTAGATGTTGGCTCCTTACTCACAGACATTTCTTTTGAGGTTCTTAAGCATGCCAACAAGTTGGTACTTGTTTCTGATGGATCGGCAGTTTCTAACCTTAAAACAAGTCAAGCGCTCGCTACATTAGAGATTTTAGAACGTGATGCAGATGTCTCGTATCTAAGTCGAACTGCCCTTGTTTATAACAAGTTTAGCAGCAAGACCGGATGCGTCTTAGATTTTGCTCACGTTTACACTATGGGTGGAGCGCAGCGCTATGAGCAGGCTACAGCGCAAGATATTGTGCAGCAGTTGCAGGGACTCAACATTTTTGACACTCTTTAAGTGGCCGACAATCTGCTACACAGCCTTTTGCTTGCTCTGCAATAGGGCAGACTTGCAACCCATGTTACATGGGGTGAAGCGAAATTTTTTACGCAGCAAGACAATTAGAAAGGTGGAAGTTAGCTTTGGATAGCCAGCGCGAACAAGAACTTGTAGATAGGCTTCGAACGCATGTTTACGAGAATTTTCCATTAAGCAAGATTAGCGATGACGAGCTACAGACGCAAATTGAGAATATGGTTAAACAAGAAATTGGCGCAGAGTATGTTTCTGTAGAACAAACGGTGTCAATTATTCAACAAATATATAGCTCTATTCGTGGATTTGGACTGCTTGATAGCATTATGGCGGATGACTCTATCACCGAGGTTATGATAAATGGACACAAAAAGGTCTTTGTCGAGAAAAACGGTGTGGTTCAGCGCATAAAAAGTGAGTTCGAGAGTCAACGCCGCCTTGAGGATGTTATTCAGAGGATAGTAGGGTTAGCAGGGCGCGAGGTTAACCAGGCAAATCCTATGGTTGACGCTCGCTTACCTGATGGCTCTCGCGTAAACGTGGTGCTGCCTCCAGTTTCACTATGCGGTCCAACCATCACCATTAGAAAATTCTCTAAAACACCCATGACGGTTCAGAAGCTTATTCAGTATGGCTCTATCACCGAAGATATAGCTGGTGTTTTGCGAACACTTGTAGAGGCAAAATACAACATCTTTGTTAGCGGCGGAACAGGTTCTGGCAAAACGACATTTCTTAATGCGCTTTCAAATTTCATTCCGCACTCAGAGCGCATTATAACCATAGAAGATTCAGCCGAGCTGCAGATAGCCTCTATAGATAATCTGGTAAGTTTAGAAAGCAGAAATGCTAATGCCTCTGGTGTCGGAAAAATAACTTTTCGTGAGCTGATTAAAACTTCACTGCGCATGCGTCCAGATCGCATTGTTGTAGGCGAGGTTCGCGACGACGGAGCTCTTGATATGCTTCAAGCCATGAACACCGGGCATGATGGCTCACTTTCTACCGGACATGCCAACTCTACAGAAGATATGCTTAGTCGCTTAGAGACCATGGTTTTAACTGGCGCCGAAGGCTTGCCACTTGATGCTATTCGTCAACAGATTGCCTCTGCATTAGATATCATTGTGCATCTAGCTCGTTTGCGAGATCACTCTAGACGCACAATGGAGATTACAGAGGTGTTAGGCTACAAGAATGGTAAGATTCAACTTAACCCCTTGTTTGTGTTTGAGGAAGATGAGCACACCACACTAGAAAGAGTTTCCGGAAGCTTACGACGTACAGACAACAAGATGCAACAAACATATAAACTCACCTTGGCAGGAAAGAGGTTAGATTTATAATGGCACTCTTTAAGAAAAGCTCCAAGAAAAACCCTACAAAAAGCCCTAAGAAAAGCCTTACGAAAGGCTCGAAGAAAAAACGCGAGCCACAGTACTATCAGTCTGCGGCAAACATGTCTGTTCTTAACTACAAGGTTTACTACCTTAATAAAATGCAACAGGTTTTGTTATTTCTGTCAGGTTTTGTTGTTGGCGCCGCAATAGGCTATTTGTTTTATGGCGGCATTGCATCAGATGAGTTTGGTAACCCCACCACTCTAACCATGATTTTAAATATAACAATATGTAGCATTACTGGAACTATTACTGGTATAGCCGTGCAGCCAATTGTTGTTAAGGCGATAATAGCGCGGCGAAAAAAGACCTTATCTGCCCAATTTCGCGATATGCTAGAAGCTCTTAGTACTTCGTTAGGTTCGGGCAAAAATGTCAGTGATTCATTTCGTGCCATCTTAGACGACATGCGTATTCAGTACGAAGAAGACGCGTTTATTATTGCTGAGTTAGAGGCGATACTTGCTGGTATGAATATAAACATAAACATTGAGGATTTGCTCATAGACTTTGGCGAAAGAAGCGGTAGCGATGACATTTTAAGCTTTGGCAATGTTTTTAAAGTCTGCTATCGCAAGGGCGGCAACATTAATGATACTGTGCGCAACACACATACTATACTTTGCGAGAAGATGGAAATTGCCGAGGATATAGAAACAACCGTTTCTGCCAATAAATTGGAACAGAATATCATGGTTGTGATTCCCATTGTTCTTATAGCGTTAATAAAAATGATGAGCCCAGAATTCGCGGCAAACTTCGTTTCAGTGGCAGGCATAATATCAAGCACAGTTGCCATTGTACTATTTGTTATTGCGTTTTATGTTGGCAAACAGGTCTTGGATATTAAGGTATAGGAAACAGATATGGTAAAAGAATAGGAAAAGTATTTTCATGAGTATTCTTGCTTTTTTAACACTTGAAAATGTGATTGTATTCGCCATTGGCGTAATTGTTCTTGCGTTTTGGCTCTTTTGCTATGCATCAGGGCGCAAGTATGCACCGCTTTTTGAGGTACTAACAGAAAAGGAATATCCCTTTAAGGAGATTTACTTTGTTGGTTATGGGTTTTTAGAAAAAATTCACTATACATATAAGGGCAAACAAAACCGTAAGTTGCGCAAAGAGGCGGAAGTTCTTTTTGGCGAGAAGTACGCCGACTACTTTATGCGCGTCATTCATGCACAGAAGTTAAGTTTGTCGCTGACTATTCTTGTTATCGCTTTTGTGTTTTACGGTTTTGCGAACGACATAATGGCACTTGTAGTTGTCATTGCTTTTGCGGCACTAGCCTACTATTATTTCGGAACGCTGGCGGGTGCAAAAATTAAAAAACGTTCAGCCGAACTCATGGGCGATTTTTCTGAGGTTGTGTCAAAGTTGGCGCTAATGACAAATGCCGGCATGATTCTTAAAGAGGCATGGGAAGATGTCGCTTTTTCTAAGGAAACCATCTTGTACAAAGAGATGCAGCTGGTGGTAGACAACATCAGAAATGGCATGTCAGAGATAGACGCCTTGCACACGTTTGGCACACGTAGCATGGTTCCTGAAATAAAGAAGTTTGCCTCTACTCTGATTCAAGGCTTAATAAAGGGTAACGCTGAACTTGCCCTTAGCTTACAGGCACAAAGCAAAGAGGTCTGGAGCCTAAAGAAGCAAGATGTGCGCAGACAGGGCGAAAAAGCTGCAAGCAAGCTTCTAATTCCCATGATGATTATGTTTATAGGAATACTCATAATGCTTCTGGTGCCAGTGTTTGCCAATATAGGCCTGTCTTAAGCGTGAACATGGTTTATCTATCCTTGTGGACGGACAGACGGACACACGTATAGACACACACCTGCGCCCGCATGCAAAAGACCAACTAGTGAAGCTTACAGCCACTAGCCGTTATATTTGTTTGCTTAGCGTAAAGCATGAACTTGCCACTAGTTTTCTTTTGGTGTATGT
>JAIRQA010000123.1 GCA_031256715.1 Coriobacteriales bacterium
CAAAGCCTAAAAACACAAAAACCGTAATAGCAAGTATGATTTTACTTAACTTTTGCCTTACCATCTGTTATATCACCACCCTCTCTTTTTTGTCTTGCAAATAAAACTTATTAGCCATGCGCGGTCGTGGCTTTTGTTAACCTAGATGTTCGATAACGCTTAATGAGCCTTCTCGTAAAGAGTACGCTCAATTCATTTTGCTGTCAATAGTCTTGGCGTGTTATTTTTCCGCCTGTTACTGTACTAAGCCCTACCCCATGTCATCTAGAGGCGAGCGAAGCGAGAGCTTAAGGCTCTAGTTAGCCAGACCGAAGTGTCAGAACATTTAAGCATTGCCGCCACGGCAATCTCAGGATGACGAAGTGGGATGCAAGTAGAAAAGGGTTCGGGGATTATGCAAGCGGGACGCTGTGGACAGCGTCCCCTACGTATCTACAACGACTACCCTAAAGCCCGCGAGCATTATGCAAACGGGACGCTGTGGACAGCGTCCCCTACGAGGGTAATGCAAGGTGTACGGGACGCTGTGGACAGCGTCCCCTACGGGGTGGGGCTTAGTACAGTAACTTTCCGCCTAACTACCATAGACGTTAATAAATGCAACTGTGTCTTTAACGGCTTGGTCATAAAGCTATAATTGATTATTAGCGTTAAAATTACTTAAGCAACATTAAGCAATGCAAATGGTGTATGCGTGCATCTGTTGCAGTAACAGGCGCCGCTTTGGATACAGACCAAGCACATGGTGCGGCTGCTGACGTGCGTGCCAGCGAAACCATAAGAGAAACAGGCGCCGCATGGAATTCAGATCAAGCGCGCCCAATGCTTTGGCTTAAACTTCACGGATTCCTTAAGCACACCCGTGAAGTTAACAGCCTTACGTTGCCGTGCCTCTTGGCACCAAGCACACCCGTGAAGCTAACAACCTTAAATAGCTTGCGCAAACGTAACTTGCGCACGCAGAAAAATGTGACCTAAACCTAAAAGTCAGAAGGGATTTGACGATGTCAGAACTAAATGCAAGACAGCTTGTGGCAACAGAATACGATGTAGCTGATATAAGTTTGGCAGATGCCGGACAAAATCGCATCGAATGGGCAGATCGTGACATGCCGGTCTTAGCGCAAATACGCGAGCGCTTCACGCGTGAGAAGCCACTATTAAACGTACGTATATCTGCCTGCTTGCATGTAACCACAGAGACAGCCAACCTCGCACGCACATTGGCGGCTGGTGGTGCAGATCTTGTGCTTTGTGCGTCAAATCCGCTTTCTACCCAAGATGATACGGCAGCGGCGCTAGTTAAACACTATGGCATACGCACTTATGCTATTAAAGGAGAAGACACACCAACTTACTACGAGCACATAGACGCTGCTATCGCACATCGCCCGCAAATTACCATGGATGATGGAGCAGATGTTGTTGGTCGTATTCACTCAGATTTTCCCGAAGCATTAACAGGCATCATTGGTGGTACAGAAGAAACTACGACTGGTGTTATACGTTTGGCTGCCATGGCAAAAGATGGCGCCCTGAAATACCCTATAGTTGCAGTTAACGATGCTAATACCAAACATTATTTTGATAACCGCTATGGCACCGGACAATCTACATTAGATGGCGTTGTACGTGCGACAAATCGTCTTTTGGCTGGTCGCACATTGGTGATAAGCGGCTATGGCTGGTGTGGACGCGGAGTTGCCTTGCGCGCTGCCGGTATGGGAATGCAGGTAATAATATGCGAGGTTGATCCTCTAAAAGCTTTAGAAGCGCATATGGATGGCTATCGCGTTATGCCCGCTGCACAAGCGGCAAGCTATTGCGATGTTTGGATTACAGTTACCGGCGACCTTAACGTTATAGATGAGCCGGCTTTTCTCAACATGAAAAGCGGCGCTATAATATGTAACTCAGGACACTTTAATTCCGAGATTAACATTCCTTGGCTAGAGTCTAACTGTGCAAGTAAGCGCGAACTTAAACCTTTAGTTGTCGAGTACGAACTTAAAGATGGTCGTACTATCATCTTATTGGCTGATGGACGTCTGATAAACCTTTCTGCAGCTGAGGGTCATCCTGCCGAGGTTATGGACATGAGTTTTGCCAATCAGGCTTTGTGTGCAGAATATATGGTAAGACACGCCAGTTCGCTTGCACCAGCGGTTTATCCTGTTCCCAAACAAATTGACGATGACATCGCTCGCTTAAAGCTTGCAAGTTTGGGCATCACTATAGACACATTAACGGCGGAGCAACAAAAATATCTGGCTTCTTGGGAAATGGGCACTGTTTAAATCTGGTTTTGCCGGCCTTGGCGCCATTTAGTTACTGCAGGAAAGGTAAAAATGTCTGCAAGCTTTGCGATGATAACATTGGGTTGCGCAAAAAATGAGGTTGACTCTAACCGAATGCGCGCCTTGCTTGTTGCTGCTAATTATGTCGAGAAGGACGATCCGACCGATGCCGATCTTGTAATTGTTAACACTTGTGCCTTTATTACCGCTGCGACAGAAGAAGCCATAGCTACTATTTTAGAGGCGGCAGATTTACCGCGAGTAAAAGACTATACTAGCAAGCTAGTAGTAACAGGCTGTCTCTCATCACGTTATGAACACAAAGCTATAGCAAACGACAGTCACAAAGATACCAACACAGATAATACAAGCGGCGACAATAATAACGACGTCTTAGGCATGCCTTTATTAGCACCGACTTCAGAATTAGAACGTGAACTACCTGAAGTTTCGGCATTTGTAAGTGTTGCCAACGAAGATAACATTGTGGCAATTGCCAACGCATTGCTAAACATTCAAAATGCCAAAGCCCCAAATGAGCTTCAGACTGACTTAGGGGTGAGCAAATTTATTAGAAACAACGAATCAGACACAATGGCAAAGTCATCTGACTTTAACTTGGGAGTGAGTGGGGCGCAAGTTGCCCGCATTGTAGATGCCCCATGGGCCTACATTAAGATTGCCGATGGATGCTCGCGACGATGCAGTTTTTGCACCATACCAGCGATACGTGGGCCTTATCGATCTTTTAAGGCTGACGAAATACTTGCAGAAGCAAACTTTCTTGTAAATGGGGGAGTGCGCGAGTTAATTTTAATTGCGCAGGATACAGGACTTTGGCACGACAAGGAGCGGGGATGGAATCTAGCAAAGCTACTTGACGAGCTTGCGACTTTGTATAAAGATACTTGGATTCGCGTTATGTATCTTCAGCCTCAGGGTGTTACCCAAGAACTATTGCTAGTAATGCAGCGTCATAGCAATATATGTAATTATCTAGATATCCCATTGCAACATGCGTCACCTGAAATTCTTTTACAAATGAACCGCAGCGGTAGCGGCAATGAATATCTTAAACTGTTAGCACAAATAAGAGATGTTTTGCCGGATGTAAGCTTGCGCACAACTATGATTGCGGGTTTTCCCGGCGAGACGCGCTTAGAAGCGCAGGCAAGCGAAAAGTTTATTGATCAGGCGGGATTTAACTATGTGGGGGTTTTTGAATACTCGCAAGAGGAAGGAACCAAAGCGGCAGCTTTAACCAAACAGGTGCCTAAGAAAACGGCAATGGCTCGCGCTCAACGGCTTCGCGACATTGCCGATGTGCATGGTTTTGCTCAAAGCGAGGAGTTGGTGGGAAAAACACTAGATGTTCTTGTTTGCGGCATTTGTGAGGAAGGTTTTTATGGGCGCACACAAGGAATGGCTCCAGAGGTGGATGGTCTTCTCTACATAATAAATGATGACAAGAAGAGTGTAGATGCGGCGGAGCCCAAGTTTAAAATTGGCGATATTATTGTGGTACAGGTAACCCAGAGCGTACTTTATGAGCTCTATGGCATAGTACAGTAACTTTGCTGTAAAATAACAACATGACAAACAAAGCTAAAACGCGACAGATACTTACGGCGGCAAATATTGTCACCACTGTACGTATTGCGCTGATTCCGGTCTTTGTTTTTGTAATTTTGGCACCTTGGCCAGATTGGATACAACAAGTAGAACCAGGGTTCGCGGCGATGTTTGCGAATCTGAAACCATTGCTTGCCGCCATTGTTTTTGCGCTATTGGCTTTAACTGACTCTGTAGATGGTTATCTGGCGCGATCTCGAAACGAGATTACAACTTTAGGCAAGTTTTTAGATCCTTTGGCAGACAAGATTCTTGTGACTGCCGCATTGTTGGCACTTACCGAACTTGGCGAGCTACCGGCTTGGATTGCGCTAGTAATTATTGCTCGCGAATTTCTAGTTTCGGGGCTTCGCATGGTGGCGTCTGCGGACGGACTTGTTATTGCGGCTAGCTATTTGGGCAAGGCTAAGACTATTGCGCAGATTGTCGCTGTGCTGCTCTTTATACTTAAAGGTATGCCTGCGATTCGCGACGCCGGAGATGAGATATTGCTTGCTGCCGGAGCGCTTGCGTGGGCCGTGATGCTTATAGCGGTGTTCTTAACAATTCTTTCGTTGTTAGATTATTTCTTTAAGTCTGCGGTTGCACTTGGTTTGCCTCTTAAAAACGGACATCAAACTAAAGATGCACTTGTTACTAATGCAGATGTAAAGACTGCCGCACTTGCCGCACAGGTCATTGCCATATTAACAACTCGCACAATGAGACTTGCAACCGCGGAATCTTGCACAGGAGGTCTTGTTGCGGCCGCTCTAACAGATGTGCCAGGCGCATCGGCTGCCTTTGTGGGCAGTATAGTAAGTTACAGCAATGAGGTAAAGCAGACAAGCCTTAATGTGTGTGAACAAGATTTAATCAAGCATGGAGCTGTTAGCAAGCAGGTTGTTTTAGCGATGGCAACAGGTGCAGCAAAAGCATTGTTGGCAGATATCGCTGTGAGCGTATCAGGTATAGCTGGCCCAGATGGTGGAAGTGCTAACAAGCCGGTTGGAACTGTTTGGATTGCTATTGCATGTAAGAATAACCAATGCCACTTAGCAAACAAACATCTAGCATCAGCGGAAGCTCTAGAATCAGCGGCAGTTGTAGAATCAGCGGCAGTTGTAGAATCAGCAGAAGCTTTAGAATCAGAAGAAATTGTAGAATCAGCGGAAGCTTTAGGATCAGCGGCAGTTGTAGATGAGTTTTTTACCCAGGCATCCTGTTTTCACTTTTTGGGTAGCCGCGAAGACATTCGTAGCCAGGCGGTACAATCTGCGCTAGAGATGCTTGTTGCAATAATTGATAATTAGCGTATAATATTTACATTCGGAAGCGCAAACGCCGATTCGTACCAGCAAATTGTGGGCAACGAAGTGACTGGTGCATTTTGTAAAAAAACGTAGATAAAACAAAATATAGGTTGCGACCCGTGGGGGTGAAACAATGAAGAGTAAGCTATCAAAGTCATTTCATGCTCTGCTGGCAGTTTTGTTGGCACTTGCTATTCTGCCAACAGCTGCATTTGCGGTGGGCGGCAAAGCGTTTTATGGCGCACAAGCATCTGACGTTTTAGAACAAGAACCATCTGGAGCAAGTGCTTCGGCTAATGCCAGTGATGCAGCTAATGCCAATGATGCGGCTAATGCCAGTGATGCGGCTAATGCCAGTGATGCGGCTAGTGGCAACGCAAGTTCAGAAAACGCTGCGGCTGCGTTAACAGGAGCTGGTAGTGGCGAAACAGATAACAACGCGTCATCGGGCACAGGTGCAGATCTTATAGATGGCTTGGCGCAAGGCCTGATAGGCGAGCAGTATGAAAGCCAGCCAGGGAACATGCCTGAAAACCAGTCTGCTAGCCAGTCAGACAGCCAGCCTTGGAGTCAGGACGGCGCACAAACAGGCGCACAAACAGGCGCACAAGAGGGCACTGAAAATAGCGCACAAACAGGCGAACAAAAGGATGCTTTAATAAACAGCGATCTAAGCTCGCAGGTAGGTAAGCAATTTGGCACTTTAGGTAGTAGCAAATCTACGTTGCCTTCCTTAAGCTTGCTAGAAAAAAATAAGGGCAGCAGGGCAGTAGCGCCTTTGGCAGCAGATTTAAGCGTACACTTTGTTAATCCAATAGACTCAAACCCATATTCTGGTGTATTTCAAACCATAAATATTTCGGCAACAGGAAATCATACGCCATTTGTTTTGGTGATACCTGTTCCTAACGCCAACAATGGCAGCTATAGCGTTAATGGTGCAAATCCGCTGCCACCAAACATGGGAACCTTAGTTTATCAGGAGGTAGAAAATCTAGCGACTGTTTCTGGTTTATCTGGTTTATCTGGTCGCGGAGTACTTATCTGGGATTCTAATGGTGATGCGTATCAGTTTAGCGTTGCTATTATGCTAGCAAATGGATATACTAGTAATGGTTCGACATTTGCGCTTAGGGCACATATCTATGAAGCTGTAGGTGGTGGCACTCAGGCTATAAAAAGTGGTGGTGCGCACGTAAGTACAGAAAATCTTAATCTTAGCTGGAAAGCAGAAGACCCTGCGGCTTTATATATGGTCACAAAGTCAAGCACATCCAGTATTGCAGATCCGCAAAACGAAATTCGCGAATACGCGAGTTATGAGTACGGAAAGTCAGAGACTTATGATGCTGCTCCCTTAGATCGCAAACTAGAGCGCGGTTATGTTGTGAGTTACAATTTGGCTGTAACAAGTACTCGCAGTGGCGAGAGTAGCGGGCGCATTTTTGTGCGCGACGACAAGATAACCATTACAGACACCTTTGCCGGGGGGCTTGGCAATACCGGAACGCCAAGAGCAGTGACAATTAAGCAGGGTTTTAATGTTTTGGGAGAATGGTCAGCATCTGGTGGCGCTAATGGCGCGGGCTTTACTCCTACTCTTAGTGGCGGCAATATTACAGGATTTAATTATGTGATAAACGCGGTGGGTGGTTTTCTCAACAATACTAATTATACGGTTGAAGTCACCTATGATAAGCAGGTTTACACGCAGGCACACGACAATAACACTACGCCTGCATTGCCGCAAACAGTAAGCAACACCGCGCGTCTTAGCTGGCAAACTGTGCTTAACACCACCAATCACACTAGCGCTAATAGTAAAGCAGATGTTACTTTGGGTTGGAAACAGCGCGGTCCTAATTTGCCAACGCTTGAGGTGTTAAAAAGCTTTACAGTTAGCGGTCTTACGCGTGCTTACACTGTTGGGCTTGCCAGAATTTACGAGAACAATAACTCACTTGTAGCGGGAAGTAATTCGGCGGTGAAGTTTCAGCTTGCGGGCACGCATCCATCGGCAAGTATCGCTAGTAAGACACCAAATCTGACCTTAGGCGACAGTTCTTCGTCTGCCAGATTTGAGCGCCTTGTTCCAGGTGTGTATACGCTTACAGAGACTGCCAATATTTCTAGTCACTTTAAAACAAATAACACTCAATACAAAATTATTGTTGAGGATGTTCCTGCTGGTAGTGGTGTCGCTTTAATGCATTTGCCTGCCGCCGATGGTACCAATCCAAGTTGGACAGATTTAAATGGTAACAAAAAGATCGAGGCTAACGAGATTACTTATGGCGCAAGCGCAGGGCCTGTAACAACCGCAGATAACAATAATGGCGCAGTTACATTTACAAATGTCGCGTTAGACGTTGGACGTGTGCAGGTGGACGCTTTTCATCAGAGTGGTTGGCAAAACAGCGGCAGTGGGCTAGAGGGTTGGCCTAGCGGGCAATGGATTGCAGTGGTTAACGCTAGCACAAAGACAGTTGTTGGTCGTCCTCAACAACTAGATGGTGCGAGTCAGGTAGTGTTCGAGAATGTCCCTACTGCTGCTAGCCCGGAGCTATCGCTACGACTGGTATCCGATGGCAATGGCAATGCTTATGTAGAGACAGACTATGCCTACAACATCATTACCGCTTCCGCTGCCGGTGCCCAGGCAGACCTTAATGGGGCGCCGCTAAGTAAGATTACTGTCTCTGCAGATTATCTTTATTATTACGACCTCTTTTATAAGTCGATGCGCGGTGGCTTTATTACCGGCAAGTACTTTCGTGGTACCAACCTTAACGCTGCCGAGGTGCGCGAAACTGGTTTTAAGTCTGAGTTCGTTTTGGTAAACATTAGTACAGGAAATGATGTTCCCGGGACCGAGTTTGATATCTCTGGATCTACTTCTGCGGTTGGCGTAATAAAGAAAGATTTTCCGCATGGCACTTATGGCATCAGAGAAACAGCGCTTACAGTTAATGGTGTAAAATATCTGCCCACCAGCAGTTTTAAACCTTATAGTCTCATTGCTTATACTGGCGGTACAGGCGATGTCTTAGTAGATATTTTGCCTGGCGGCTATGTGGCAAAGCCTTACCTGCGAGACATAAGTGGTCCTTATAGCGCAAGCTCCGAGGAACTTGTGACTGTAGGAACAGATGTGAAGATTGTTAACCCCACTACTTGGGGTGAGCTAAAGATAGCTAGCTATTACTATTCTACAAACAATAGTATTTATGCTACGCCAAATAGTATCGCCTATCCCGCAAGCTATACTATTACAAAGGTTGTTTCCGATGGAGCAGGTGGATTCATAGACGATACCGTACAGCCACTAACCCTTACTGTAACAGCTGATCCCTTCGAGACCACTACGCATCCTAATGGTTGGCGCGAGTATGGCGAAGTCACGCGACTTGTTCCCTATGATGGTGGCACCTGGTACAGAGTACACGCAAATTACGTTGCCGAGCGCGTAGTTGTTGCGTCTATGGGCAGCAGTACTGGCGCGACACAAGGCTCTTCTAATACAGTTTATGTTTATGTGGGTGGAAACTTTGCGCAAGCCGCAAACAATTTGCATGCTCCACTTGCTGTTAACCCCGCAGATGGCGCAATTACTATAACTAATCCCGAAGATTCTCAGATGGCAGTTTTTTGTCAGGCTCAGACACCAAGAGTGCAAATAACAAAGATGCGCTCTGACTCTTTGCAGCCTTTGGCCGCGGCAACATTTGTGCTATATAAGATGGGTGCAGATGGTAAGTACCATGTGGCACAAAACTTGCCAGGTGCGCCAACGGCAAGTCCTGGCAGCCCATGGCTTTTCTCGACATCTACTGCAGGTAGCGCGCCCAATGTACTTTTTAGCAACGTTAGTGTTGGCAACTATATTGTTGTAGAGACTGCACCGCCGCAACTTTTTGAGCGTGACACACGCTACGATGAACTATTTGATGAAGATGGCTATGTTTGGAATGCAGCCGCGCCGCCAGATATAGACCCTGCTTTAACTGACACAAGTAAGTATCCTCACTTTGTGGTCACTGCCAAGGATAATTATGGTAACCCTCGTGAGGCATCGGTGGTTAATCTGACTCCGAATGGCAGCGACGTTACTAACAAGGTCTATGAATTGCCGGTGGTAAACTATCCTTTAATCACGCCTATTATAAAGGCGACAGATAGTTCGGATGCTAGTGGTGTGCCTAAGGCAGGTGCTATTTATGAGCTTTTAGGTGGCTCGGGCACAGTTTTAGGCTATGCCAAAACAGCTGCTTCAGGTGCAGGCGTAAACTTTTATAAGCCTGCAGAAGGAGCAGACCCTCTAGCAAATATTGGCAATGCTAGCATGCTAGTAAAACTTAAAGCTCCTGTTGGTTCAAGCCTGCCTTTTGCCTTTAGCATTCGCGAGTTGCGCAATCTAGATGGCTTAGGCGATAGCTATCACGGTCCTGCCGGAAACTATTTAGACATCAGGCCGCAGTTTAATTTTTCGTTAAGTAACTCCCTAGATAGCCTGGGGGCAATCTCTACTACACAAGTGCCGCCTACATCTGCAAATCCTAACCCTGAGCCTTTGTTAGGCAGTTGGACATCGGCAGACAATTCGCTTTACCTAAAAGACAAAAGACCACCTTTTAACGGCGGCGCCAGCTTTACGCCAAGCACAAATACGTTGGCAGTTAGTGTGGCTTACATACCCGCATTTAATCTTGACTTTACCAAACAGACAGAGACAGCAGCTACAGAGATTAGTACTGGTAATGAGGTCTATGTTACTGTTGATGCTGCTGGCGCCGAGTTTAGACTTTACTATACTGTAGATGGTGACGCTTCTTTGGCCAAGCACTATGTAATGCTAGATGATAGCACTGGCGCAAGCAGGCTGATAGACGACCCCAATGGCGAAGCAAGCACGTTTAGACTGATTTCATCTGCAGATAGTGCTCATATTGGGCGCATTCAATTGCCATACATAGATGCTGTTGCCAAAACCTGGTATCTTGAAGAAACTAAGACGCCACCTGTCCCTCAAAGTACAGCAACCTTAGATTATTCACCTGCATTAAAGTACCTAAAAATCAGTCCGGTAAAGATAGACTTCGAGCCAACATCGTCAGTTAATGGTGATCAAGGACATCAAGGAATTGTAGAGAAGATCACGCGCACCGACACCGTCTTTCCAAGAAAGCCCAATAACCCTGCGCATGATTGGATGCTAAAAAATATAACCGATCCTTACTTCATTAATCTTGTGAAGTTGCCTATAAGACCAACAGGCGTGGCACCTGTTATAAATGGCTTTGCTATTGACACCATAGATAACGAGAACAGCTGGGCAAGCATCGGCGTTTTTGATGCCGGGTTTAACGTCTACCGCGTGGGCGCTGAGGGAAGTTATCCGCTTTGGGGGCAAAAACCTGTAGATAGCATTACCACAGGAGGCGCTATTAATAGCCCGCCATACAATTCGGCAACAACGCGACGATTGAACCCTGGTTGGTATTGGATCGAAGAGACACGCAGTGGTATTAACTATGATTTCATAGATAGTTGGGAAAACATCGAGGGTGGAAATCGCTACAATGAGGCATCTTCTGTTTATGTGAATATCGATGGTAAACTTACAGGAGGACCATTTGGTGGCGCAGGGTTCTTTGTTCCCGGACAAGAAGGCAGCTGGCTTTCTTTAGCCGATGAGTACTACATTAATCCTTCAACGCGCAATCATGGCTATTGGGTGAACATAGTACCAAACGATACCGAGAGCATAGATGACAATACTGCTCGCGTGGTATTTGGAAATTCTAATAGACTGCATGGACATATAGAGACATGGATACGCGCCGATGGCGTAAAACTTGGTTATCGTAACCTGCCAAATGGACATTCAGCCTTAGAGGGCGGTCTTGCAAATGTCGAGTTTTATATTTATCCTGGCTATAAAGATGCCAGTGGCGGCTATCACCGTTTGCCAACTGTTGGTAATTTGCCTATAAACAAAGAGCCAATAAGAACTGATTCTAATGGCCTTTTTGACACTGGGGGATTTTTGCCGTTAAGTCAGGCATGTCGCGGTATTTCGCCAACAGGGCAGGGCAATGTCGATTGGTCGCGGATTTACGATCCTAACGGCACGCTTAAAGACAAGTACTCGGATATCGATAACAGCGATTGGTACCTTATTTTTGTAGAGACAAAAGGCGCTGCCGACTATGGAGATTTGCCTGTACTTGCACCAAACTTTGCTAACATCGACCAATTTCCTCAATACGCCTTAGCTATCGAGGGCGCATATGGTGGCACATTAACTGTACGCGCACAATTTCATCCCCTAAATCCTTTAACCAAAGAACGAGGGCTGGATGCTTTAGATAGTCGTCCAAATTATAATCCAGATGATCCCAATACATGGGGAACAGGACGCTATATCGTGCCTAATTATAAGGGCAGCGCAGTCTTAAATATCGCCAAGACAGATGCGCGCGATCAGTCGCAACCGTTGTTGGGAGCATACTTAAACATTTATATGGTTAATCCCGATATAGTTGCTGAGCGTTACCCATCAGAGCAATACACATTTAACCCTGACGATCTTGCGCTTTCAACACTAAATACTACGAGTGACTTGCAGCTGATTACATCTGTAGTCTCTGCCTTAGAACCAACTGATATACGCTTGAATCCGGGTTATTATTATGTTGAGGAAAGCCTTGCGCCAATAGGCTATAACAGCTTTGGGTCTTGGCAGATTAACGCCCCAGGTTCTTTAAATAATGGTGGTCTAGAAGATACTGCCGCTCCGGGAAATCCCTTTGGTCTAAATGCAGCTACCCGCTTTGTAGGGCCAATTGAAGTATTGGATTCTAATGATCCATTTGAGCTAATTATAAAAGATAGACCATTGGCTCAGATTAGCTTGCGCAATTATTGGAATAGCGTACAAATAGCCGATGCCGATTACAATGTCATATATAGCGTTACGGGACCTTCCGGATCAGGCTATAGCAACAAGCAAATTACAGTGTCTGCCAACGAGACAGTTACCTTAAATAGGTTAACTGATGGCATTTATACTATTAAGCTCGTAAGCGTTTCTGATACTGCTTTATTGGGATATCAGGTTAATACGGCGGTGTCACAGGCAGACTATGTGCGTGTTGGAATTCTTGGTGGCGAGATTATAGCCGTTAATTATGGCTTGGGAGGCGCCAATGCGGTTGGTAGTTACTTTGGCTTTGGTGGCAATCTGCGTTTTGCTTATGATGGTTTAGGCGGCAAGGAATCGTGTGTTATTGATATCAGTTACCCAGCCATTGCCTCGCTGATGATTTTAAAGGGGGGCTATGTAGACGGGCGCTTCTTTGACTATAACCGCACAGGGATTCCAGTTTCGTTAGTATCGGCAACTTTTGAGGTAGAAAGGATGCTTGGCGACACTGATGTATTAGACACAGCATACGAAAGTAGCCAGTATGGCTTCAGTGCAGGAAAACGTACAGTTGTCTGGAATAGCGATGAGCATGTTAGTAATGGCTTGCGTGTAAAGCTAGGCCCTGGGCTATATCGTGTTACCGAGAAAGCAGTTAGCAATGGCTCCTGGCTTGTAGACATGGCACCTTTGTATGTACGTATCACAGATCAACCAGGTCTTGTTTACCTTAGCAATTGGGACGACTCTATTATTAAAAGAAAGCGCGTTGACGCAGATAATCCCGCCAATAATCTTAAAGGTGCTACACCTGATGATCCATTAAGCAATGAAGAAAATACCAGTCGCGCCTGGTTTTACAACGAGGGCAGCACTGCGCCTGCGGCATTGTATAAACACGCCAATAAAAATGATTCTCCATCTGCCAATCGCAGTGGCGCTGTCTTTGAGGTTTATGCTGCATCTAAGGTTGTGAACAATAAGTTAGATGCTCAAGCAACTCCAGAAGCAATTCTAAGTTCGGGACGCACGCAATATCCGCCCTATGATGACCCTGCTAATCCTCCGGTAGACAGTGTAGGCAGTGGACCAGATGCCATATATGCAACAAGGCTAGTTGCGGGCGATTATGTTGTCGTAGAGCGTAGTGCTCCAGATGGTCTTGCGGCAGATCCATCCGAGTTAACGCCACTAAAGGTTAGCGGTAACACCCAGCCAATCTATAATGGTTTCGCGGATAGTGGCAACATTAACTCAGCAGGCATTGTTAATGCTCCACAGACACAAGTTAATGTAACCGTAAAATTAGAGTATCCGCAGGTAGGAAGCTCAGCGAGTTTCAAGACTACAGTTTCTGGAACGCTTTTAAAACTCTGGCGACTTAAAGACGGGGCTATGGTTGGCTCAGTTAACCCAGATGATTACGTCCTAATGCAACAGCTGGTTACCTATCCGGGAACAACACCTACGGCAAGCAATTATCCTGGTTATGCTAGTTTCGAGCTGCGCATTACTGGCACGTTTTATATTACCGAGGAAGTCAGTAGCGAATATGATTTCATGATAGCTAAAGAAAACTATAGTACGATAGCAAAAGCTGTTAATGCAAATATTGGATTTACAGTAACAAGGGATGCTATAGCAAACCAACTTGTGATAAGCACAGTTAATAGCGATTATGAGGACTCGCATAACTACAGCGATGTTTCTGATCACACTTGGCTAGATGGCACAACCAATCTGCTTACCATAGAAAACTCTTTTGCCGGCTATCGCATTGCGGCGCAAAAGCTTGAATTCATGACGAACAAGCCTCTTGCAGATGCTCGTTTTGGTTTATATGACGATGAAATAAAGGCAAAAAATGCCAACCCAAGCGAGGCTGTCACCTTGCTGGTTTTAGACGAAACTGCAACTGTGAACACCCCAATCTTTCGCCGACAACAGCAACTTGGTAATACTGATGCCAATGGACTCTTTTATTTTGATCCCCTTTACATAGAGCCAGGGCAGAAAAAAGATTATTGGGTTGCAGAGATACAGTCGCCTGCAGGTCATACCTATGATGCTTGGTATGACTCCTTGGTGCAAAAAGTGACCATTGGCGAAAGCGAGCATTTACTGGTTGCCAAGTTTACAGATGGCACAGATAGCGTGCCATCGCTTGACGTAATTAAGGGATTTAAGGATGCAGGCGGCAACATACAGCCACAAATGATGGCAGATGTTCCTCTTTCGCAAAATGCGTTAAGCGTCAGTTATACCCTTCGTGCCTCTGCGGCAAATAATGTTGTGCCTTTGTATGGGTACCAGGTAGTCGATTCTGGTTTTACCTTTAAAGATACGCATGCGGCAGATATCGATGACGCAACTTATAACATAGATGTGGTGCGCTTAGCGCCATCTTATGCGTATTCAGATGCCGCGTCGCAGGCGACAGGAAAAAACGCCAATAAGGAACCAGTTTGGGCAAGCGTTAATGGTAGTGCTTGGCAGTTGTTAGATCAAGGACGTAATTTTGCTGTTAACATGCCACCAGACCCAAATACTCCTGCACTAATTGTACGCTATTGCTCAGTCAATCCAGCTTCTGGCGCCAAAGATCCATATGGAAACCCTGTTTATGATGGCAATTATTATGTTGGCACGATGTTTGTGCCTGGCGATATCACTTTAGGTATCACTTTTGACGAGCGTCCTACTAATCGCGACACATCAGAGATAGAATCTATCTTAAACACAGCTTATGTACAGGCGGTTCCACACGCAGGAACCGCTTTGCGCTCTGCCGATGCACATGCCAGACTGGGCTTTGAGATTACAATTCGACCACAGGTTTCTATGGCAAAGGTGCGTACGTCTTTGGATACTCCTCCTCCGGGCAGTGCTATGCACTACACATTGACCTTAAAGAATGAGCCTAATAGCGATTATGGTGAACAAGTGTTACCCCATCCAATAATTTTAGATAAATTACCAGAGTCATCGATGTCTTTTGTAGATGCAAATGTCTATCTTGTGCCTGCTCCTGGCGCAACACGTGTCGCCTATTCTGCTTACACGTTTAACGAGGATGGCAACTTGTTGTCATGGTCTTTTCCGGGACTTAATTTAGCAGAGGGAGCATCTATAGAAATCGACTTGATGACAAGATTAGGTAGCATTATTTTTGAAGGCAAAGTGACTAACACAGCTTATGCAACATCGGGATTAACGTACTTGCCCAGTAAGGATTATCCCACTGGCGCGGCATTTATACCTACTGGAAATAATTATGATGTAGCTTCTGTAATTTATGATGATAGCCAAGATGGTGCGGTTAAGTTAGCCGAATATAACTTTCTTGTATCAAAAGGATATAGCAAAAATGGTCTGTTCATAAAGGCTGCGCAGACCACAAACACAAGCCCAGAATCTGGTATAAAAGTACAAAAATCTGCAAGTGTTCAAGGACAGCCTGATGCCGAAAACGATTTTTCCCTAGGTGTCGCAGATGTGCGCATGGGCGATATTATTAGCTACCGTTTGCAGTTACGTGTTGGGCAAAACCCAATTCAGAATGCCATATTTTATGATATTTTGCCACAGCAACAAAGTGCGACCACATGGACTGCTGATCTGTTAAATCAGCTGGAATTTTTGCAAGTTGATTTGGTTACAATTACACCAGTAGTTAGTGGCACACCAGGTTCGTCACAGGCGGTTTATGGCTCGCCCATTTCAGTCTTTGGTACTATAGACGCCTCTGTAAGTGGTGCGGCACAAGTAAGCTTTAGTGATAGCTTAACATATGCTGATCTTCGTGCGGGTAGTGGTAACAGTGTTGGGTCAGATATGGCTAAAAGCTTAATCGTAAATCTAGATTCTGTAGATTTAGATGGTGCAGGCTTAATGCGCGGCGCTGGTGATGTCCTTGCCTATGAGTTGGTTACTGTAGAGTACTCAATGCGCTTAAATAACCCAGCGGGTAACGATTCTTTAGACCGCATAGAATTAATAAATAAAGACAACTCGGGAATGTTGGTAGCCAACGATATGGCAATAGATTTTCACTGGGTAAGCGATCCTAAGATTACTTCTAATCAATCTGGTATTGTAGCCGCTCGCTTTGTTCCTGCTGATGTTTCTATTGCTGGTTTTGTCTGGGATGATCGTGACATCGATGGAGTGATAAGCGAAGGCATGGCTAGTACGGGACTTGCAAGCGAAAACGATGCTGATATTGCCAAGCCTAAGGTGAATGTTTACCTTTATCAAACTACAGATTATGACCCCGCAGATCTAAACGCTGCCAACAATGCCAGCTATCAGCTTATTGCTCAGACACAGTCTGATAGCAATGGCGAATACAGTTTTAACTCGCTGCCCTCATCGTATGGTACGGGAAATGGCAGTCATGATGTTAGTGACCCAACCTTGCTTAGGTATCGCGTTGTCTTTGGATCTGTATCTGGTTATCAGTATACTCTGACTAATGCTGGTGTTGACTCAAGTCTAAATTCGGCTGTGGCTAACATGCAATGGACTTCGGCTGACATTCCGCCAGCACCTGGCGCAGATGGTTACTATGGTCTAGGCGAGACTTTTGCTTTCTTTACTCAAAATGAATTTGATGGTTGGCAAGTGGACTTAGGTATGAAAAATGGCAACAGCCAAGCTCCTCCAAAGCAGATTAATGGTGGCATGTATTGCAGCGCCGATATCAGTGGAACTGTTTTTTATGATGCAAACGGTAACTCTATACTTGACTCTAACGAAGGTGCTTTACCCGAGGGCACAATGCCTTCGCCGGCATTTGTGAATCTAGAGTTATATCGCTCTGACGACTTAAACAATCCTATAGCAACTACCAAGCCAGACCCTGCAACTGGGTATTATAGCTTTGCTAATTTATTGGTTAAATATAATGATAGCTATACATATAGTATTGTTGCAGACAAGTTGGCGCCAGAGTTGGCGTCTGTTTCACATGATTACCAATGGGCATTGCCTGAAGTCGTTTTAGATTCAGAGATAAATTCGAACTTCGTTGCCGTAAATAGCGGCGAAGACGCGACTGTGCCTAATGACAGTTGGCGTTTTGCAAATAAAGAGTTAGCTTTGGAGTATGGTCAAAGTCAACGCTATATTAATGCCGGGTTGATCCCTAAAGGAATAGCTATTTCTGGCCGCGTTTGGGAAGATGGCAATGCTGATGGCATTCAAGGGTCAGTTGTTGATGAGCCTGGTGTTGCAAATGTTAAAGTCGAGCTATACTGCCTAAATGATGACCCAGGACTTGCTAGCATTGTAGATAGTACAATTACCAACGATTTAGGCATTTACACTCTTGGTGGACGCAAGTCTGCAGATGATCTGGATAGTATGCTTGACAACACGAAGCAATATGTTGTGAAAGTCTTTTTGCCAGATGGCACATGGTTCTTTTCTGATTATCAGGTTTACGGTAGCACTACATCTACAGATTCAGACATAAAGAGTGTAGATGTCTTGAACGGAGTTGGGCTTACCAGCAGCAACACACCGCCAATTTATACGGTTGACATTGGAATTTATCAATCGGGAGAAATATCCGGCAGAATTTGGCGTGACTCTAACGCCAGTGGAACAATAGACGACGAGGACAGTTTTATATTCTCTGAGACATATGATGTTAAGGTGAGTCTTCAAGAAAAGTCTGCCGATGGCTCGTGGTCGCTTAAAGACATGGTTGTGATTAATCAGGGTGACAGCGGACACTATGAGTTTGCAAATCTGTTGCCAGGCACATACCGTTTGCTTTTTGACCGCAGCGAACTTCTTGCCCAAACAGAAGATTATCAATGGACAGTAAAAGGAACAAGCTATATCGCAAACACCTCTGTTGTCGGTTATGCGAATTCTGCTTTAGATGAGCAAGGTGAATCTGATGAGATCCAGCTGCGTTCTGGTAGTATGCTCATTGGCGCTAATGCAGGAATTATTCCTTTTGTGCACGTTACAGGTTTTGCTTGGTTAGATGACAATCGTGATGGTATTCGCGATGCTAACGAACAAGCTTTTGCGGGTGCCAAAGTGACATTGCTAAAAGCCCTTGATGCATCTGGCGACAGTTTGGTTAATGAAACAAATGGCGAAGCATCAACTAGCTTTTTAAATAATTTTGATGCATCTGGCGACAATTTGGTTAATGAAACTGGTATTGTGGCACAAGGCATTAATGACGATGGAGAGTTCGCGATTAAAAACCTTGCTAAAGATAATAAAATCGTGCCTAAAGGTGTTGGCGACGAAGGTATCTTTGCTGAGGTCGCCTCACAAGACACCGACAGTAGCGGCTACTATCGCTTTGACGGTGTCCTTATAGAGCCTGGCAATTCCTACAAAGTCTCTTTTAGTAATGCCGACCCGGAAAACTTTGCTTTTACATATTTGGGCAATGACAATACTGCTATTAATCTTGTAGAGTCCTGGGAAGGTTCTGCTGCAACTAACTTCTTCTCTGAGGCAAACACAGATGCCATAAGCTTGCAGCAGCATTACGATGGGCGACTTAATACAGGCTATTACGCTATTGCAACTTACAAGGTCACTTTTGTGCCAAATGGAGGTACATCTGCTTGGGGAACTGAAGAGAAAAGCTTCGATGCTAAGGAAGGTCGTCTTGTGCCATATAAAGACGTTGCCTGGGATGGGCATGACTTCCTCGGTTGGTTCTTAGCGCCACAAGAGGCACACACTTGGGACTTCGCTAATGAGCTGATGCCAGCCTACGATCTACGTTTTGTTGCACATTGGCAGATTGCTCCTGTGACACCACCGCAAACAACCGACCCAACAGACCCAGGTGATGCCGGTGGTAACGATGGCAGTGGCAATGGTGGTAATGGTGGTAACGGCAACAGTGGCGACAATGGCAGTAGCGGCGGTAGCGGCGATGGTGGCGACAACAATGGTTTAGATGGCAATTATAGCGGCGACGGTGCCTCTGGCAGCGGCAACGGCTCCAGTGGGCAATTGCATGATGGTTCGCCGACAACTGGTGATATAATGAGGATGGTGTTTGCTTTTGTGGGTGTTATTGCATTCTTAGGCTTAATGTCCATTGTTGTTTCTCGTCTTGTCTGGCGCAAGCGTATTAACTAAAGAGGTGTTAACAAACACACATACATCAAACATTGCGAACAACTATTGCTTATTACCATATCAGGCAGACGCTGTGAAACTCATCACCGTCACATGCTCTGCTTCCCATAAACCCCCTGTCAGTTTTTACCCCTTTTTCATCTGGCAGGGGGTCTATTTTTCTGGAGCAAAGCCGTAGTTGTTTTGGTGCTTTTGGTACTTTAAGATCATATTTTGGTACTATAAGCTCTTAGAAACCCTCTGAACAAGCAAGAGAGGTGCGTTTTCACAGGTGTGTGCCTCTTGCGCTATAATGGTGTGAACACAAATTCAGATGCAACATGTAATATCCAATATACATATGTGCGACAGTGTGCATGTGTATGTATAAGTAACAGCAGTAACAATGGAGGTATTAAAGATGTCAGGCCATTCTAAATGGGCAACTACAAAGCACCGTAAGGCAGCGCAAGATAAAAAGCGCAGCGCAATTTTTTCTAAGCTATCGCGCAATATTACAGTGGCAGCAAAAGAGGGAGGCGACCCCAACCCCGAAAACAATGCCTCGCTTGCGGCAGCTATTGCAAAAGCAAGGGGCTATTCTCTACCTAAAGACAAGATTGATGCCGCTATAAAAAAGGCTTTTGGCACTGGTTCGGATTCTGCTAACTATGAAACTGTTGTTTATGAGGGTTATGGTCCTGCTGGCGTTGCTATTTATATCGAGGCACTTACCGATAACCGCAATCGTACGGCAGCAGATGTGCGCTCGGCGTTTTCTCATAGTGGGGGAAACCTTGGTACAACCGGAAGCGTTGCGTTTCAGTTTGAGCGTAAGGGGCAAATCAATCTAGACAAACAACAGTCTCCCGATGAAGATGAGTTCATGCTGCAAGTGGCAGAAGCCGGTGGTGACGACTATGAAGATGCAGATGATGAGTGGGTTGTAACAACCGCTCCTACCGAGCTAGCTACCGTACGCAGCAGTTTAGAATCTCAGGGGCTAGAGATTAAAGGCTATGAGTTGGTTATGGTGCCAAGTACACCAACGGAAGTAAGTGTTTCTGATGCCAAGAAAGTTATGCGACTTGTAGATAAGTTGGAAGAGCTTGAGGATCTGCAAAACGTTTATCATAGCATGGACATCACCGACGAGATTGCTGCAGCGTTAGACGAATAGCGGCAGCAGTGTATAAAACCGCAACAGTTATTAAGGAGCTGGGCAGCTACGATGATGCCCAGCTCCTGCTTGTCTCTTGTGACAATGAAGCAACGAATGCGCCTATTAAGGCGATAAACTATCTTGCAATAGGCAGCCGCGTTAAACCAGATGCTAAAGTAATTATCAACACTTTGGCGTTGGAGTTGGGCTTGGGCACAGGAGGCTATGCCTTTGTTCAACCGACTGTTGTACATCAAGAAACATCGTCTTTAGCGCCACAGTTGCAGCAATCATTTCTAACGTGCGAAGCGTCTGAGTCGCTGCCGTTATCGCCACAATCATTGCAATCGCCTTTAGTGCACGAAGCACCTGAGTCGCCACAGTCATTGCAAACGCCTAAATTAATACAATCGCCACAATCGCCTCTAAAGTTAAAGTCCACACAGGGTCATATTGTCAAACTTCGTTATACGCCTTTGCAGCATAACGTATTGGCAGTAGAAGAGCCGGCATCACCTTATCATAGTTTATTGGCAAACGCCAAGGACATCAATGGGATGCCAGTAGTTTGTTGTGCGCTACATAGCCAGCTACCTTTGGTCGCAGCGGCAATAAAGAGTGTTATGCCTGATGCTAGAATAGCCTACTGCATGACAGATGAAGCAGCGTTGATGTTAGCTTTTTCTAACTTAGTGCGGCAGTGTAAGCAAAGTGGTCTTATAGATACTACAATAAGTTGCGGACAGGCAACTGGCGGCGACTTAGAGGCAGTTAGCCTTTATTCGGGTCTTCTTGCTGCACGATTTGTAGCTAAAGCAGACGCGTCAATTGTTGCCATAGGTCCTGGCAATGTGGGAACGTCAACTGCCTTTGGAAACACGGGTATCGCTCAGGGCGTAGCACTTAACGCGGTATCCTCGTTAGGTGGTGTTCCCGTTTGCGCTTTGCGTGTATCATTTGCTGACAAGCGTGAGCGCCATTTTGGCGTGAGTCATCATAGCATTGTGGCTCTTGCCAACGTTTGCTTGACAAAATGTAAAGTTGCTTTACCTGCGAGTCTGCCCGGTAGTCAGCGCAAAGCCATACTTCAGGCACTGGAGCAAAACGAAATTTATGGGCGACATGATGTTACAGATGTGTGGTTTAACCGTGACGACATCTGTTTGCGAGGAGTAGAGGTTACAAGTATGGGACGCAATGAAATAGATGATCCAAGTTTTTTCCTAACATCACTGGCAGCAGGCGTTTTTTGCGCAGAATTGCTTTCTAGCAAGTAAGCTAAAGCAAATGCGAGTTGTAAACAAGCTGTCGTAGAATAAGGGAGTTGTTAAATGAAAGAGCATGCCAGATCAGAAAAAGACAGCGAAAACGATTGGTCACGTGCATAAGAGAGTTGTTAAATGAAATGAGCCAGCTTGAACAGGTTCAAATGGAATACCTTGATTTTCTTAATGTCGAGAAGGGCGCGTCGCCCAAGACTACAGAAGCCTATGCAGGTGATCTAAGGCGTTATCTTTTATATCTGAGAAAAGGTGGCTGCGAACAGCTGGAGCAGGTAACATATAACATAATAGTAGAATATCTTGCTGGCTTGCGCGATATTGGCTATGCTTCTAGCAGTGTAGAGCGAGCAATAGCTGCCATAAAAGGCTATCACCGTTTTGCAGTGCGCGAATCCTTTACAGCACATGAGCCTACAGCTGCAATTCGCACACCAAAAAGTGCACGCAATTTGCCTGACACACTTAGTTTAGATCAAGTTAATTCATTGTTAGATCAAGTGTTTCCAGACAAGCCTGTTGGTATGCGCGATAAAGCCATATTAGAAATCCTTTATGGGTGCGGATTGCGAGTAAGTGAACTAGTGGGTTTAGACACGCGAGACTATGATAGTGGCGAGGGCTTATTGCAAGTTACGGGCAAAGGCAGTAAGCAGCGAATGGTGCCCATCGCTGGTAGCGCCTATGTTGCAATGACAAACTATTTGCAAGGTGCCAGAGAACACCTTCACGTAAAAAAAGAGCTTGCGCCTCGCGATAAATATGCCATCTTCCTGAATACTTGCGGGCAACGTATCTCGCGCATTGGTATCTACAAACATGTGCAGCGCTACGGCTTGCAGGTGGGAATCAAAAATCTGCATCCACATTCGCTACGTCATTCGTATGCCACGCATCTGCTAGAGGGAGGCGCCGATTTGCGAAGCATTCAGGAGCTGCTTGGCCATTCAGATATTGCTACGACTCAGATTTACACACATGTAAGCACAGTGTTTCTTCGTGAAGAATACCTCGCCTGTCATCCAAGGGCAAAAGCCTCACTTTCGAATACAAGAAGTGCTTGATGTGCAACATCGGCGGCATAACCCTTGTTTAGCAAATGCCTAAAGCGAGCGGCACGGACATTTTTAGCACGTGGCCTGTGCCGCTCTAATTCTGCTAAAGCGCGTTTGCGTTCGTTGGCACCGTCCGAGTAACAATCCGGCCAATTTGTGAACGCGTTGGCGCATATCCCATAATGTTTAATTTCGCGCTCGATACGTCGTATGCCCCAGCCCAGATTTAGTTTACCGCGTATCCAGGCATCAGCAAAGCGCATGTCATTAACAATTTCACAGGCAATAGCACGATTAATGGCATTGTCACAAGCTTGCGCATCAAACCCACAGTTGAGTAATCGCTTGCGCAGTTCGTAAGCCGATCTCTCGCGCACACAACAAAGCTGCACAAGTTTTGTGAATGCAGCCTCTGCATCGCAGGGATTGCATTTTTGTAGCCGACTTGCCTTTTTTGTCTTTGCGTTATCAATCATGGTCTAGTTCGTTGTAGAGTGTTCATATTTGACTCCATTTCGCCGCACTGTGGCGGCTCGAAACGTTATACAAGTTTGTCAATCTTTTACACGTGTTGACTGTCAATAACACGTGGCGAAACACGTTGGCACGCAACTAATAGTCGATTTGATGTTATTAACATTCACTCTTGTGAGGTCGTATCACCATCTTCTTCTTCTTCTTCTTCTTCTAATAAATACTCGTTAACTCACATTAGCCAGATGCTATTTGCTACACCTCATTTAGCTAAGGGAGCCAATAATTTCCTGGTATATTTTTTCAGCTTTATTAGAATTTGCTACGCCTCATCTAGTTAAGAGTTCTATTAATCTACATCACTACCAGCAGCATCACTACCAGCAGCTGGTGTTGCTACAGCCGCTGTTGCCTTTGTGCTGGATTTTGAACTCCCAGGTTTAGCCACAGGGCTGCCACCACCACCTTTGGCTGAATCGCCAATCTGAGGTAAACCCAATGAGTCGCGTACTTTGCCTTCAATCTCTTCACGCAAGGATGGGGTTTCGCGCAAAAGGTCTTTAGCTGCTTCTCTGCCTTGTCCCAGACGCTCTTCGCCAAAAGTGTACCAAGCACCAGATTTTTTAACAATGCCTTGCTCTACACCCAGATCAATTATATTGCCTTCTTTTGAAATTCCTTCGCCAAACATTAAGTCAAACTCGGCAATGCGAAAAGGAGGAGCTACTTTGTTTTTTACTACCTTTGCGCGCACGCGATTGCCAACAATGTCTGTACCTTTTTTTATAGAATCTATGCGGCGGATGTCTATACGAATGGTAGCAAAGAACTTTAATGCTCTTCCTCCGGATGTAGTTTCTGGACTGCCAAACATCACGCCAATTTTTTCGCGCAACTGATTAATGAAGATGCAAGTGGTGTTAGATTTAGATAAGGATCCTGCTAACTTACGCAACGCCTGGCTCATAAGTCTTGCTTGCAGGCCAACGCTGGCATCGCCTATTTCTCCCTCAATTTCTGCGCGTGGCACCAGTGCGGCAACAGAGTCTATTACTATGCAGTCTATGGCGCCGCTGCGTACAAGCATGTCGCAGATTTCTAGCGCTTGCTCGCCAGTGTCTGGCTGAGAGATAAGAATTTCGTCAATGTCTACGCCTAAACGAGCAGCATAGGTTGGGTCTATAGCGTGTTCGGCATCTATAAAGGCGACAACGCCTCCGAGTGCTTGCGCCTCAGCGATTATCTGCAAGGCAAGAGTAGTTTTGCCGCTAGACTCAGGACCATAGATCTCTACGATACGTCCACGTGGTACCCCGCCTATGCCTAATGCGGCATCTAGCGCCAATGCGCCTGTGGGGATGACGCTGACTTCTAAAGTGGGATTTCCTTCTCCAAATCGCATTATTGATCCCTTGCCAAATTTCTTTTCAATCTGGTCGGTAGTCAGCTTTAGGTTTGTGGCCTTTTCGTTGTCCATGCTTATTCCTTTCGGGTATTTTCTTTTGGCGCAAACATGTTGTTGTAGCAACTTTGTTGTTTATGAGTAAAGCACTATACTAATATAATAAGCGAACAGGTGTTCGATGTCAAGCAGAAAGTGGAATTTTACTAAGGAAAAGACCGTCCTCCGAAAATCTGTTTGACGAATGGTTTGTGTTTTTCATCTTAATATCACGAAGTTATCATAAACTTATCGGAAAACTATCAAGGGCAGACAAGAATGTGTGGCGGCACGAATTAAGGCGTAACTCTATTAAGATGCAACACAAATAATGGACAACACAGGGCAACGCCAATGAATTAAGTCGCAACGCTAATGCGACACCACAAATAAGCGGCACGAATAAGGGGCGACACGAATGCCGCCCCTTGCTCACGCAATTATTTAGATATTTTTTGTTGCCAATACGCTAAGTGACCAGCGTTTGCGGTAACAATGGCATTAACATAAATGCCATAGGATTTATAGTTGTCATACAAGCCATAGGATAACGCTGCATCAACCTTGCCAAGGCTCACCATGATAAGCCATGACAAGCCATGACAAGCAACCTAGATAGGCTAACTAGCCCTAGGATAACGCTGCATCAACCTCATCCAACAGGCTGTTGGCAGTGTCAGAGTACTCCCAGGTTTTTTCTGGGTTGTGAGCAATCTTTGCACCAACTATGTTGGGATCTCCTAAAGCTACCTGATAGTAGGCATAAGCCAACGAATACTTTTCGCGCGCCACATCTAATTTTGCAGCGTCTACATTGCCGGCTTCTACTGCAACACCTATAGCTTCTTTGGTTGCCTTGCAACGATCAGATAAAGCGGTTAACGTTTCTTTGGCTCTTGCCTGCAGATCGCGAACCATTGCTTTCATTGCCGTTGTGTCAGAAATGCCCTGGGATTTGTGGCAAGTCAAGCACTTCTCCAAAGATTTTTCATTTTCTAAAGGCGAGCCAGAAGCATTGTGTGTGGTGTAGGTCTGACCACTGTCGTTATCTGTGTCTTCAGGCATGTGGCAAGTCACACAGGTAACACCCATTTTGCGCATAGTGCTGGTTTGTACCATTTCTAAATCCGGAAGATAAATTCCAGAGGCAGTTGTGATGCCGGTTTTTTCGTCGGTTGAAGTTTGTCCTTGCTCAAATTTACTTTTGTAAATGCCATCAACTTCGAAGCCATAACGATAATGATTCTCGCTGAAGTGATTCATGGTTGAATGACACTGACCGCAGACTCGCTCTCCGGCGTCCATTTCGTCATAGGCATCGCCGGAACCATTTATGAAGTAAACTAGCTGAGAATCGGCTGGGTCTTCAGGGGTGTTGGCATGGCATAACGCGCAATCCCATTCCTGACCATTAATTTCGGCGATGTATTCGGCGTCTAACGGCTGCTTATAGATGTCAACGCCCTCGCGAGCCTCAATTTCTTGGTACTTTGAACTGCGACACGAGAAGCAGCCTTTGGTATAGGCCTTTGCCTGGGCAACCACATTTACTTTGCTATCGTCTACAATCCATTCGCCAGTTGTGTCATTGTAAGTGAGCCAATCGATAGTATAGTACTGCTCGTCGCCGGATTTTAAGGGCTTGTATCCACGCTCATCCTTTAGGATTGGCGCTAGCTCCTTGGTTTTCATGCTAAAGTGGCCTTCTTTGTCTTTGTCGACAGGATTAATCTTAACTGTGGCATAAGAATTGTACTGCAAGGGGAACTCTAAACCCCACTGTTGCATAGTTTTTGTCGTACTTGATACGCTTTCTTGTGATGTTGAGGAAGTCGTCGCTCCCGTTGAGCTTGCCGCTTGCGAAGGCGTACTGCTAGACTGTGGAGAACACCCCATTAGCCCATAGCCTGCTACCAAAGCACTAAAAAGCAGGACAACAATGCCGCCAACAATAAACTTCTGACGTTTCATACAATACCTCCTTGTCTGTTGATACTAACAACTGCTACTCGTATCCTTGTTTATAGAAAAATGCCCACAATACAATAATCCCACAATACAAATAGCCCTCGAACAAAAAATCCCACGTTAAGAAAAGCCCACTAACAAACCCAGCTCCCATAGTTCTAGAATGCAACTACCGCGAAAACAGCTACAAGCAAGCTGGCAGCCCCAGTTATTCAGTCACTGTTTTCCAGCGAGTTTTTTGCTAAGAAAACAATTGTGACCGCAAACGCAGCCTAAACAGTAAAGTAAATTTTAGGGAGCGCTTTGCTTACATTAGGATATTATAGCCAGATTGTAGATGCTGTCAACTTACACTTACCGCTTACAGAAACCTTGACATACATCATAAAAAATTATCAAGCGGCTCACGTAAACGCGAACCGCTTGATAACTTGAACTCACCTTAATGACTTATAGCTTTATTTTGCCTTAGTCTTAACCCAACCCTCAGGCAGTTTTAAGTCATTGTGACATTGTGAACAAAGTAGTACCGACTGCTCGTGCGTGTTGTGACAAAGGCGACAATCCTTGTAGCCATGTTCACCCTCGTGTACATTGCGGGGCAAGTCATCGGTAGATTTCTTAAGCTGATCATAGGTTGTGATATCGGCGCCGCTTGCATCTGTGTGGCAACCCGGACGTAAGCAGAATGTTATGCCGGAAGTGTCTCCTTCTTTAGGTGTTTCTGACGCAACAAGCTTGATGCCTTCTAGAGGTACAGAGTAATCGCCAGTGACCCATTTAAGACCTTCGGCAATTTGCTCATCAATCTTGGGTTCATGGCACTTTAGGCAGTTAATGTCTTGGTCAGACTCTTTATGCACCGTAACGCTAAGTGGAGCACCTTCTAAACCAGTAGCCTCTGCCTCTTTTGCGTTTATAGAGACATTGTTATCGTAACTCTCTACATAGGGATCCATAGGTACATGGCATAAGAAATTGCAGAAGTGAGGGTCTTCGTGCGTAGCTGCGTAGGCGATACCGCCGCCACCAAACAATACCACGATTACAATCACAACGGTTAGAAGGATTATTTTGCCCTTGCCTTTTTTCTTTTTAGGGGTAGCTTCCTTCTCGTCATCAGCTATTGTAGCTGATGTGTCGCTAACATCCTTTTCGTCCGTTGAACACTCATTTGTTGGTTCGTCGACCATCTTAACTCCTTTAACAACGTATTGCCTTATAAATAGCCGCTATAAATGTTGTCGCCCCCGTAAGGCATGCCGTCCAAAGGCGCTTAATTGCAGCAACAAACAATTATATACGAAACAGTCGCGCGATGCCAATTTGTCGCTAAAATTTGACATCTTCATGACAACCCATGACAAGCTCCATGCAGAAATTCACTTCAGAAGCTTTGCATGGTTAACACTAAGCTCATTCAAAAGCTTAAAACTAAGTTATATTATGTTGAGAAGTACCTGCCTAGTGCCTAACTAAGCGATGCCACAAATGTGTTTTGCGGCACGATAAGCCATAACCGTGCCTTGTCCAAGTGTGGCTCCGCCAGCCCAATAGGCGGCAACGCCTGACGAGCAGTTACCGGTAGCATACAAACCTTTAATTGGTTGGCCTAAAACATCAAGAACCTGCGCGTTTTCATTTATATGCAAACCCCCTCGCGTGCCACCCATCATTCCCGGAACATAACGACAACAGTAAAATGGGGCCTTCTCAACAACACCAAGACAAGACTGTGGCAAAGTTGCACCAGGCACTAGCCTATAAGCACCCATCATTGCTAACGTATTATTGCTATTGGGTTTACCACGATGCCATATGGGGTCATTGCCTGAAGCAGCATTAGAGTTAAATGCGGCAAGCTCTTCTAGTAAGGTGGCCTTATTAATACCCATGCCGTCTGCAAGTTCTTCTAAGCTATCAAATTTAAAAACAAACTCCGGCAGCTCGTCGTTTGACTTGCAGCCTGGCAAAAGGAAGATTTCGGCAAAATTAGAATCGGCAATCCAAAAGGCCGGAATATTTACAAACTCCATCGTGCCAGTATCGTAGACCCCAAACGCACGATTTGCTGTGGCATACATTGTTGCCTCGTCATGAAAGCGCTTACCTTTGCGATTAACCATGACGCTATGCGGAAAGCCACGTGGCGCAAAGGCATCGCTGCCGGCTTGGTCGTACTTAAATTCTACTGGTGTGAAATCTTTACTGGTTACATAGTAAGGGTTACCAAATGTTTCATCCATATAGGCTAGCTGTGCGCCAATCTTTGCGCCCATGCGTTGTCCGTCGCCTGTATTATTGGCAACTCCATTAGAGCGATAGTAGGGGAATGGTAAGAAAAAGCGTCGCATGTCATCATCGTGCTCGAAGCCTCCTGTTCCTAGCACAACAGCTTGGGCACGCACAGTAATATCTTTGCTACCATCGTTTACAATTAACCCAACAGTAGCCCCATTTGCATCTGTTATTAGCGATATTGCCGCTGTACCCATGCATAGCTCAATGTTGTCATGACTGTCTAAATACTCGCGATAAATTGGCCATTGCTTAGGTGCGTTAAGTTGTCCTCCATCTGCATCAAAAGGATACCAACTTCCATGGCCAAAACCATCGGCTACAGCACCATTGTAAAGTTCATAATAGTCGCCAAAAGCCTTATTGATGTGTCCCCACTTTGACCATCCAAAGAGCTTAGCCGTCCAGTGAGCGTATTCGTCGCAAGTATCTACAAACGCCTCTTGCACATTGGCATCCATGCGATTATCGCCACACGCCTTCATGTATTGCAATACCTTGTCGCGGCTATCTGAAATACCCTCGTCATCATTCCAGCTAAGCAAGGCTAGTGCATGACCGCCGCCGGATGTGGCGGATGTGCCACCAAAGAGGGCTGGGTCCTTCTCTACAACTAGAATCTTTTTTGCTCCAAGCTCAGACGATGCGATGGCAGCGATGACTGCTGTTCCGGTACCAACAACAACGACATCAACTTCTTTGTCCCAGACAATGTCGTTTGCGCCGCCACCTGTAGAGCCATAGTTGGTTGTGCTCGCAGAGCCGTTGTTAGATCCTGAAGCGTTGTTGTTAGAACTGGTGGGCGCGCACGCGCCTAAGGCACCAGTGCTTACAATGCCAAGACCTGCAAGTGCGGCAGCTTTTAAGGCAGTGCGACGACTAAAGATGGCGTCGTGGTTATCTTTGTTGAGAAAAACGTCGTCTGGGATGTCGTTTAGTTGTTCACTTCCGTTAACATTTTGCCAATCACTTGTGTTGATGTTTTGCATTTTGTTAGACTTGCTACTTGCTTTACTCATGTCTTTCTCCTCTACTCTGGTTTTCGCTTTGGCTTTAGCATTTGGCTTTAGCATTTGGCATTAGCATTTGGCTTTGGTTTTTCGCTTTGGCATTTCGCTTTGGTTTTAGCATTTTGCATTAGCATTTGGCTTTGGTTTCTGGTCGGTAGCTTTTGCTGCTTTTGTTTGCCAGAGCTAACTTTAACATCCGTTCGCTAAAATGCACTTGCGCTCGCTCGCCGTTTACTGTAGCTAAACGCAGTTGGCAAATATATTGCCTAACTAAAGCATTATAAGAGGAATGTTTATGATAGAGAAAATTTTAG
The DNA here is from genome assembly GCA_031256715.1 of Coriobacteriales bacterium. Taxonomy (GTDB): domain Bacteria; phylum Actinomycetota; class Coriobacteriia; order Coriobacteriales; family UBA8131; genus JAIRQA01. The sequence continues at coordinate 30,253 of JAIRQA010000123.1, forward strand.
TTTCTGATGTTGTTATTAAAATTTGTTATAGGTGCTATAAGATAACCACAATTCGTATTGCGGTTGTTGGTAGCGGGTGGTGGTGATTGGTAGCGTCGGTGGTTGCACCAACGTGCGGGCGATGTTTGTCTCTCGCAGAAGCGGGCGACCACAGGTTTCACCAACATGCGGGCGACCACAGGTCGCCCCTACGAGCGGAAGCAGGCTGACCACAGGTTTCACCAACATGAGGGCTGACCACAGGTCGCCCCTACGAGCGGAAGCGGGCGACTACAGGTTACACCAACATGAGGGCTTATCACAGGTCGCCCCTACAAGGACGCTTTTGTCGCAAACTAAACCGCAAACTAAACCGCAAACCAACGAAGTCTCTAATTTACGCTGTTGTAGTTACAGCAGTTCTTTTGCAGCTGCCGTGAAATTCAGGTGTTTGGCTAGCACAATGAACTCATGCAGAAGTTCTATTCTCATAGCAAGACCTGTCTATTGTTATTTAACTACTGTTTACCTAACTTCTTTTAATGTCTTCAAGTGGCACACCTAGTTCTTCGGCCGTGAAAACAGAGTCAAAGACATAACCATTTGACTCAAAAAATTCGCGAGCGCCTTGTTGTCTGTCTACAAATGCCAAAACCATGACAACAATGCAATTCATGTCTTCTTCTACAGCACGAACTGCCTCCATAATAGAACCGCCACTGGTTGCAACATCGTCTACAACAATAACTCTTGAGCCGGCGGCAAGAGGACCTTCTATGCGCTTTTTGCGACCATGCTCCTTTTGCGTTTTGCGTACATAAAAGGCATCCTTAGGCGAGCCCTTTTCTAATGACATGGCGCAAACAGCCGACGCAATTGGGTCGGCCCCCATGGTTAGCCCGCCAATAGCGTCATATGAATCTAAGGGAATTTGCTCCAAAATATAGTGTGCTAAATAGTTGGCACCCCTACCTTGCAAAGTTACCAGCTTACCATCAAAATAAAAGTTGCTCATGACACCAGAAGCTAACATGGTTGGCTCAAAGACAAGAACTTTTTCTACCAGAGGACGTAAAAGTTCGCGGTAGCCTTGCGCTTTAGCGCTAATGATGCGGTTTGTTTCATTGGTGTCATTGCCTTGATTCGCGCAATTCTTTGTCATGGTTGCCTCTCTTTCTGGTGCAAAAATTTAGTCATCTAGTTAAATCAGAGTTCCCTTAGACGCGGATTCCGACAATCTTTTGCAGAGAGAATCGGAAGCGTCTCGCCTAAGATGCCTGCCGCTTCTAATGGCCAAGCAATTGCCAAATCTGAGTCGTCCCATGCCAGGCCACCCTCATCTTCTGGATGATAAAATTCATCGCATTTGTAGGCAAATTCTGCCACATCGCTTATGGTAAGAAAACCATGTGCCAAACCTCTTGGTATAAAGAGCTGTTTTAGGTTATCTGCAGAAAGTTCTACGCCTACCCATTTCCCATATGTTGGGCTATTTTTGCGAATATCTACCGCCACATCCCAGACAGCGCCTTTTAGCACACGTACCAATTTGGCTTGCGGAAATTGCCTCTGAAAGTGCAGTCCACGCAAAACGCCACGTAAAGACGAACTCTGGTTGTCTTGTACAAACTGTGTCTGAATGCCTCCGGCATAGAAGTCAGATTCGTGATAGACTTCCATAAAGTAACCACGCTCATCGCCAAACTTTTTAGGTTCAACAATAATAACGCCATCAACATCTGTGGGTATGAACTTAAAATTGCTCACTGGTACTCTACTTTCTAACAACTAGCTTTAAAAAACTTTTCTGAAAATTATCTGTAACACATCGCCCATTCAGGCACTTGTGCCGCACGCTCATTTAAAGCCATAAATAAATTTCCACGCCACTTCATCATCTGAATCAGACCTGTTGGTAAACGCTCTAGCTGGGTAGCGTTTGCGCCATGCCGTCTGTATTTTATCAGCTGTTTGCGATAAAAAGCAACAGCACCATAGCGTTCGGCCATCACACCTATCCATTGGTCATGCATAGGAATATTTGGTGGGAATGGCAAAATCCATCTTCTAAATTCGCTGCGAAATGCCATACAGGCACCCACAAAGTGATTTTGAATAATGTTATTCATTTGCCCTTTGTTTGTGCCTCTAAGCTCAAAATAAGAATGATGAATGGGTGTTAGGTTTTCGTCGGTGACAATGGCATCATGTAGTAGCACAGCAATACTTGACATCTGAAACGCAGCAGAAATTTCTGCTACCTTACCAGGAAGCCAGACATCGTCTTGGTCTGCCAGAAAAATCAAATCGCCAGTGGCAAGGCAAATGGCGTTCTGAAAATTGGCAATGACACCTTTCCCCGGGCCTTCAACAACCTTTATTATGGGGCTGCTTTGGGCAAACTGACGCGCCAGAGCTAAAGTATTGTCTTCTGATGGGTCTACAGAGATAATAAGTTCGTCACCTGCGAATGCCTCTTTATAAATGCCATCAGAATTAAGCCCTGCAGCACGTGGCGGTGCTAACTGCATCAAGATAGACGCTACTTGGTCTAGCAAGAAGCGCTCTCCATTTTTTGCTGCCAATGCAACTGAAATTCTCATCTTTTTGCGTACATCTCCTGATAATAATGTTGATAAGCGCCAGAGGTTACGTGCTCGACCCATTCGGGATTGCTAAGGTACCATTGGATTGTCTTAACGATACCGTCCTCAAAGCTAGTTTCTGGCTGCCAACCTAAAGCATCACCAATTTTCTTTGGATCGATACCATAGCGTCGGTCGTGGCCTTTGCGATCTGTAACATGGGCAATAAGTGCTTCTGTGACCTTAGGGTCTACATGGGCTGCAACCTCGGCGATTATTGTGCGCACAATTTGCATGTTTGTGCGTTCATTGTGACCGCCAATATTGTAAACCTCGCCTACTTCTCCACATTTTAATACAAGTTCTATAGCCTTACAATGATCTAGGACATACAACCAATCGCGCACCTGAAGGCCATCGCCATAAACAGGCAGCTCTTTGTGTTGCAAGGCGTTATTTAACATGAGGGGGATAAGCTTTTCCGGGAACTGAAAAGGACCATAGTTATTTGAGCAGCGTGTGATATTAATTGGCAGGCGGTAAGTGTCGCCAAAAGCCTTTACCAGCATGTCTGCAGAGGCCTTGCTGGCAGAGTATGGGCTATGCGGGTCTAATGGCGTTTGCTCTGTAAAAAAGCCTGTCTCGCCCAGTGAGCCATAAACTTCGTCGGTAGAAACTTGCAAGTAACGCACACCATCGCGGTAACAATCATTGCCATTAGTGTCTGTGCCCTGAAGCCAGAGGTCGCGTGCGCATTGCAAGAGATTTACGGTACCCAAAACATTTGTTTGTACAAAAATTTGTGGATTGCTTATAGAGCGGTCTACGTGGCTTTCGGCGGCAAAGTTTACAACATAATCTGGATTATACTCAGAAAAAATCTGGCGCATCGCCTTGGCATCACAGATGTCTGCCTGTATGAATATGTGGCGTGGATCATTGGCAATAGATGCTAAATTCTCTAGATTGCCAGCGTAAGTGAGCTTGTCTACGTTAATGATTTTAACTTCGCGCCCGCTTAAGTCTGCTTCTGATAGCACATGAAGCAGATAGTTTGAACCAATAAAGCCGGCGCCACCGGTTACCAAATAGGTTGTCATTACATTTCCTTTCGTTACTGCGAAAACACATCGTTAACAAACATAATTACAAAAATGCTTTTAATAAAAAATGCTTTTAATAACAGTTACATAAACGCCTATAAAAGCAACTCTGGATATGACTTTAGATATGAATTTAGTGCCACACGCCAGTCTCGCATCTTGTCGTTTATAGTGTTGTTTAAGCGCGAATTATCTAATGCCGAGAAGTGCGGGCGCGCCGCCGGTCTGGGAAACTCCGCGCTTGTGCATGGGGTTTTAGTGCATGGTATGTTAGCGATGTCTACGATTGCCGATGCGAAATCAAACCACGAACAAATGCCATTTCCAGTGCAATTGTAGACGCCAAAATGTTCGGTTAGAGCTAGCTTAAGTAACATATGCACCAAATCATTGGCATTGGTTGGGTTGCCGTATTGGTCTGAAACTACCTTAATGTTGCCATTTTCTTGTGCTAGACGCAATATTGTTTTAACAAAGTTATTACCCTTTTTGCCATAAAGCCAAGCGGTTCTAACAATAAAGTAACGTTTACATTGTGCTTGCACCTGTAGCTCGCCCGCAAGCTTAGTTTTGCCATAGACGCTGCGTGGGCAAGGCGAATCAAGTTCTGTACGGGCTACTTCCTCTTCGCCAGAAAATACGTAATCTGTAGAGATGTGCACCAACTTGCTGCCAGACTCGCTTGCGGCTTTAGCAATATTGCCAACAGCGTCTGCATTTAAGGCTTGTGCCAACACAGAGTCACTCTCGCAGGCATCAACATTGGTATATGCGGCGCAGTTTATAATGATGTCGGGGCGAACGTCACGTATAAAGGCACAAGTTGTAGCTGCATCTGTAATATCTAGTGTGTCAGAGTCAGTTGCTATTATGCTAGCATGCTCGTATGCTTTTGGAATCGGTCCCATATCTGTGTTGCCTTGGGATAAAACGCTTTGCAGCTCGTTTCCCAATTGACCATTGGCACCTGTAATAAGTATCTTTATCTGTTCGCTCATTTAATCTCTCTGGTCACCATTAATCTTGCTAGCTACCATTAATCTTGCTAGCTACCTTTAATCGCTAGTCGCTGTTCGTAATAAATAAAATACGATTATCGGCCACGTTGTGTAGGTGTTCGGCATACGCAGATTTGCCATAACAGTCTGCGGCATTGTGCAAATCATCGCAATTAATCCATCCATTACGATAAGCAATCTCTTCTAATGCAGAAAGCACCAGTCCTTGTCGTTCCTGAACCACTTTAACAAATTGGGCGGCATCATAAAGGCTGCCTACCGTGCCAGTGTCTAGCCAAGTGTAGCCACGACCTAGAACTACAACGTCTAGCGAACCATCCTCAAGATACAAACGGTTAAGATCGGTTATCTCTAGCTCGCCGCGTGCAGATGGTTTAATTTGCTTGGCAAACTCGCAAACGCGCTCATCATAAAAGTATAAACCAGTAACGCAGTGGTTAGAACGGGGGTTTGCCGGTTTCTCCTCTAAAGAAAGCGCTTTGCCATTCTCATCAAATTCGACGATGCCAAAACGCTGTGGGTCGTCTACATAATAGCCAAAAAGTCTGGCACCATGCTCTAATGCCGCGCATGTGCGCAAGTGCCGCGTTAGTCCATTGCCATAAAAGATGTTGTCTCCCAAAATTAAGGCGCAGGGACTGCCAGAAACATAGTATTCACCTATCAAAAATGCCTGCGCTAAGCCACCGGGAGTAGGCTGAACGGCATAGGAAAGATTGATGCCATACCGTGAGCCATCGCCTAGTAGGCGCTCGAAGTTTGGCAAATCATGTGGAGTTGATATAACCAAGATATCGCGTATGCCTGCAAGCATTAAGGTGCTTAGTGGATAATAAATTAGTGGCTTGTCATAAACCGGCAGCAGTTGTTTTGATGTAACCAACGTAAGTGGGTAAAGCCTGGTTCCAGCTCCTCCTGCAAGTATGATACCTTTCATTGTCCCTTCCTCTCTTGTTGTTTTCTAATCTGTGTCGTTTCTTAATCTGTGCAACTGCTTAATCTTTCAAGTTTTTTGTTTAAATAAGTGTTTTTTATGCTAGCACGCTAAGTGTATCTTTATGACTTACTTAGGTTAAACACTTCTGCCTATATATTTGGTGGCTCACCTGCACGTATTCTTGCCATCATCTGCGAGAAGTCTGGCTCGACGACGCCCAAGAAAGAAATGCCATCGTGGTTGTTAAAGTAAGTGGGAACCGTCGCTGTGTTCATCGTATCTGCATTCATGCCCCTAAGCTTGTTGATAAGATCTAGTGCATCCATTAATTGCATGTCGGTTGCGATGCAGCTAGAAAGCTTTTCTGCCATGCCGGGAATTTGAGTTGGCGGAGCAGAAAGAACCTTTTTTGCGACTGCCTTAACCAACAACTGTTGGTTTTTTACGCGAGTTAAGTCGCCATCTACATAGTCGCGGCTACGGCTCATGACTAAGGCCTGCTCTCCATTTAGGTGCTGTTGGCCGGCATAAATCGTAATGCCATCTAAAGAAATGTCTGTGGGAACATTAACATCTATGCCGCCTAGGATGTCAACCAAAGAAATAACTCCCTCAAAGTCTATCTCTGCGTAATGCGCAATTTGCACGTCACAAAGCTTGTTTACTGCTTTAACTGCACCAGCTGGCCCATCGTAGGCAAAAGCTGCATTAATCTTTATATTGCCATAAGACTCATAGACAATCTCTGTATCGCGGGGAATAGAGAGTATGGTTATCTGCGCGTTAGTGGGGTCTGTGCGCACCAGCATCATGGTGTCTGATCGTCCTGCGCCGGCATTGCCGGTATCGCGGGAGTCTGACCCAATCAGCAATACATAAAATGGTTCATTGGGAGTCGCTCGTTCTATTAACACGCTTTCTAAAGATTTTAAGACATCAGAATCTAGCTTAATATTGTCTGTAACACGTGAGTAAAAGAGTAGCGCCCAAACCCCCGTAGCAACAAGCAATAATGCCAAAGCAGAACTGGCTGCTATAATCACACGTTTTTTTGTTAGAATGCCATTGCCTTTGCGAGCATTTTGACGCGCTTCGGCTACACCGTTTCCTCTTGTAGACACAGCAGTTCTGCTTCTGGCAGTATGTGTGTTTCTTGCGCTGCGCGCGTTACCTGCGTTTCGCGTATTCCTTGTATCCCGTGTGCTACTTGTATCCCACGTATCCCGCGCACTCCTCGCATTACTTGTGCTTCTTGTACTAGCCGCAGCAGATCTGTTTCTGGCACTGTGAGCATTGCTTGCAGCGTTTGTGCTGCTCGTGCTCCTGGCACTGTGAGCATTGCTTGCAGCGTTTGTGCTTCTTGCGTTATTCGTGTTTCTTGTGCTACGTGCGGCATCTGCACAATGCGCCGGGACATAAGCATCAACTTGGCGATTGCGCTCGTTAATTGCTTTTCTAGAAAATGCTGATACAGTATTTGCACGCTTAGAGGCAGATGATTTTTGTGATTTGCTTGGATTCATAAAGAAATTATACCAGAATAGGCTAAATTGCCAGTAACCGCAATGTTACAGAAGAATCAGGGTATGAATTACAAGAAAAAGGGAACAAGCATTGGGGACAAGCGCGTGGCTAGACGTTCTTGCGCGGACGAAAGCACAATTAATATGTCGAGAAGAACGCTACCTCACGTAAACGTGAGTCGGTCATCTTTGCATGAACGAACCGCGAACGATATTTGGCGAGCTCCCTAGCGTTTAAGCATTCCCAGCCAGCCAAAAGCGGCAATAGATGCTGCCATTGCGATGGCTAATAGTGCTAAGGCAACAGGTCCTGGGGAAAGAAACATTAAAACTCCGCAGGCAGAAAGCGCTAACATCCATAGCGCAACGATTGCCAAAGACATTTTGTTTGAGAAGCGCGCAATCATACGGTGATGTAAGTGTTCGGCGTCGGCCGAAAAAACTGGGCGTCGCGCTCGCATTCTTCTAACAATTGCCAATAGCGTGTCTAAAATGGGAATTGCTACAACAACAAGAACTACGGTTACAAGTTTAATAGAAGGCGCGCGCATGACAACAAAAAGCGAAAGCGTTCCTAGCAACATTCCAAGGAACAGCGCGCCTGAGTCGCCCAAAAAGATTTTAGCCTGAGGCAAATTAACAGGTAAAAAGCCAAGGCAGACGCCAATGGCAAGCACAGCTAAAAGCACAGTTGCGGGTTGTTGTGTGAGCGCAGACATTACCAACAAGGCAATGGCGGCAATTCCTGCCACTGTGGTCGCTAAACCGTCTATGCCATCTATAAGGTTGATGATGTTGGCAAAGCTAACCAGATAGAGCACGCTAAGTGGGTATCCTAAGATTCCATCTGGCAGCCACGTAATGTTGGTAGGGCCAAGATATAATACCCATGTCGAGAAAGGCAGCTGTAGCTCGGTGAAAACAACCCCCGATGACACTATTATGCTAGCAGCAATAATTTGTCCTAACAACTTTAGCTTGGCACTGATGTGCTGAATGTCATCAATAAAGCCCACTGCAAGTATGACACATAATCCTATTAAAACGCCAATGTAGCTAACCATATGCTCTGCAGACTCTGTGCTAATGCTAGAAACGTTAAAGATTCCCTGCCAGCCTAAAAGAGATTCACCAATTATTTCTGTTGTCAGAGCTAAGATTAGTCCAAAGAACAATGCGACGCCACCTAGTCGTGGTGTTAAGTCCTTGTGAACGCGTCTACCTCCAGGATGATCTAGTGCACCTAAGCGAACAGATGCTTGCTTAGCCAGTGGTGTTGTAGCTAGCGTCCCTATGGCAGCAACAACTAAAAGTAAAAGGGGATGAAGTAGTTGTGTCACGCGTCTGTTCCTTTGGCAGTGGCTTTTGCCGAAAGAGCTTTGACGATCTTGTTTACTATGATGCGAGCAAGCTCTGTTTTCTGAACAATATTTGTCTGACTCACACTAACTTTTACGCTTGCGCTGTTCGACAAGTCTTTTATTTGCTCGTCATCTATTGTTTTGTGTTTTGTATTATTTTTGTCAGAGGCGCTAACAAACCAGACTTTGTTTTGCTTGCTGGCAAACCCCAGACCCGGAACAGAGACATCGTTGGCAACTATTAGGTCAGCTTTTTTAGATAGTAGCTTGGCGTGGGCATTGTCAATGATATTTTCTGTTTCGGCAGCGAAGGCAACAATGTATGGTAGATTTGCAGATGGTTTGTTTAAGTGGTTGTAGGCGCTATGGTTGGCAGTAAGCGTCGCTACTATATCGGGGTTTGCTACCAAAGAGATTTGTGTTTCTGCAGTGTGCTTTTTTATTTTTTGCTGAAAGCGCTCTTGGGGTCTAAAGTCTGCGACAGCTGCCGTAAACACAGCAGCATCTGCAACAGAAAATGGTGCTTGGCAGGCATCCAACATCTCTAACGCGCTAGTTACTTGCACCAAAGAAATGTTTTTGTGCTTTGGTAATGGCAATGACACAGGGCCAGATACAAGAGTTACAGAAGCGCCGCGCCGCGCCGCTTCATATGCTACAAGATAACCAGTTAGACCGCTGGATGGGCTGGATATAAAGCGCACTGGATCTAGATACTCGCGGGTAGGTCCTGCGTTAACAAGCAGGTTTTTGCCAACAAGGTCGCTGCCTACAGAAAGCTCATCAAGTATGGCAGCAGCGATCTTCTCGACATTTGCCAAACGTCCTTCGTCGCTATCGCCACATGCCAGATAACCGGTTTCGGGCTGAACTATAATCGCGCCTCTTGCGCTTAGTGTCTGAAGTGCGTCTTGCGTTGCTGGGTTTCGCCACATTTGCGCGTTCATGGCAGGGGCAATCACCAATGGTATGCCAGTAGATGGCGACCATGCAGAAAGAACAGTGGTTGTGAGCAAGTCGTCGGCAACACCATTGGCAATCTTGTTAAGAATGTTGGCGGTTGCTGGCGCTATTACTAGTATGCTAGCTTCTTTGGCAAGTGAGATATGATGAACAGGAGCGTTGGGTTCATCTACTAGGTTAATGGCAACTGGTTCACCAGTAAGAGCCTTAAAAGTAGCTGGCGTGACAAACTCAGCCCCGTGCTTAGTCATGACCACCTTTATACGCGTGTCAGGGGTTGCAGTTTTTTGTAGTTGGCGCACTAACTCACAAGCCTTGTAGGCAGCAATGGAACCAGTAACGCCTAATAGGATTGTCCTTTGCGTGACCTTGGGTTGGTCGCTATTTGCGTCTGCGGTCATTTGCGCATTAGCCTTTTTTGTAGCCAAGTCTTGCGATTGGAGATTCCCAGACCGCAACCTCTACAAGCTCGATTCCTGCGGGTAACTTTGTTTCAAGCGTTTCGTAAATTACGCGTGCAAGATTTTCTGCTGTAGCGTTTATGGTGTTAAATGGAGGCACCTCGTTTAAGTACTTGTGGTCATAAGCATCTAAGATAAGATGTAGGTTTGTTTTTAGATCCTGAAAGTCATAGACTATTCCCACTTCGTCTAGCTGGGTACCGCAGACACTTACCTCCACATCCCAAGTATGACCATGAAGGTTTTTGCATTGTCCGGGATATCCAACCAAGGCATGTGCTGCATCGAAGTGATCCTTTACCGTAAGCGTGTATGTTCCTGCCATTTGTAGTTTGCCTCCTTACAAAATTAGTTTAGCATGTGTTAATAATAAAGCGCTTTATTATGGCATATTTGCGTTGGGGCCAAGCGACTCAGCTGAACTAGCTGATGAGTTCGCCATCAAAACTTTATTATGGCATATTTGCGTTGGGGCCAAGCGGTGGGATGGTTAAAAATATAAATTTGTGATACCAAAAAGGTCGCCGCTAGAACTCTAGAGCATGCCAGCAAAAAGGTCGCCGCTAGAATACTAGAATATGCCGCCAAAAAGGTCGCCGCTAGAATATGGCACCAAAAAGTCTCCAACATCAGCGTTTTTATCTAGCGCTTCATTGCAAAGCGCATCTGCTAAAGCGTTTTCTTCGCGCATCACATGAACAATCTTTGTGCTCTTAAACTCTTGTAATATCATGCTAGCTTGTTCATATAGTGGCTTAATGCCAATATTTTTTACACGATATTCGCCATTAAGTTGCTTAACCATGAACTCGCTGTCTGCTCGTACCTCGATATTCTGAACTCCAAAAGCCAAAGCGTTTTGCAGTCCCCAAATAAGACCTTGATACTCTGCCTGCCCATTCGTTGTTACCCCAATACAGGCGCCTCCGCTCATTTTTGCGTTCAGGTTAGCGCCGTCGTTGTTATAAAGAACAAAGCCAACGCCGCAAGGTCCTGGATTGCCTCGCGATGCGCCATCGGTGTTAAGAATGTAGCTTTCTGCCATACTGGTGTGTCACCATCTTTCTGTTTGCTTCTATTTGGTTTTAGTCTGTCTTAAATTTACCTTCAATATGCCAATGAGAATGGGGTTGCCACATTCCTTTTGGCTACCTTCAGCTTGTGTGCCTTTGCGCTTATCTTTGTGGATAATATAAGTGTAGATTCAAGTTTAGCATTCACGTCTGAAGCTTGCCATTTATGAATTCACATTGTGCGTAATCGCTGGTAAACGGGAGTTCAGGCGGGCGAACAAGTTAGCGAATAGACGGGCGAACGCGACATGACCAAATCCAGGTGGGCGAACAGACGGGCGAACACAGTTCGCCCCTACAAACGGGAGCTCAGGAGGGCGAACAGACTGGCGAACACAGTTTGCCCCTACAAGGGGGCCAGGCGGGCGAACAGGCTGGCAAACGCGGCACCTTGCATACGATGCGCTTAAGACTTCACACAGACAAAAGACGATGACAATGCGGGCATTCTGTAACGCTGTCGGTGTTAACTTCGTCACGTAGCTTTATTAGTTGTCCTTGGGTAAAGCCTACGCGACACGCGCTGCAGTGCTCACCCTCTAAGTGGGCAGCGCCTATTCCGCCTTTGGCAACTCGCGCTTTCTCGTAGCGTTGGGCAATTGCTAATGGCAACGCTGCCAACAATTGCTCGCGAGACTGTTGTCTGGCGGCAATAGCAGCCTTAATTACGCCACTTTGTTCCTGATACTCTTTAGTTAGCTTCTGCTCTTGGGCACCCAGTTTTTCTATAGCGGCCGAGGCTTGCGTTTCAACAGAGTTAATCTTGTCTAACTTCTCCATAAGAATAAGCTCATCATCTTCCAACTTGCTTATGCGTTTTTGCAAGCTTTGAATATCGGCCGTAAGGGCTGTGGTCTCTTTATAGTTGGTGCTGCCATTAAGATGTTGCTGAGCCTCGTTAGATTTTGTCTGAGTGTGAGCAACCTCGTCTTGCAGAAGCGCAATTTCGCGCTCGGTCTGTTTTTGCAGTTTGGTTACCTGTGCTAATTTGTCTAGAAATTCGGCGTTTTTTTTGCGCACAGCTAAAATCTCTTTTGGTTGTGTCAGAGCTTCCAAGCGGGAATTTAGCTGCAGTAGGGCAATGTCGGCGTCGGCAAGCTCACGAAGAATCTGTGCTGGTTTGTCATTTTTATTCACAGGTTAAACTCCCATTTATCTATATTGCGCTTGTCTGAGTCAAAGATTACACCAACTTTAAAGAGCTGCTTGCCTGAACCTGTCCAGGGAGTAAGGTATTCTTTCGTGTCTATTTGTGCAAGCGCGTCTTTGGTTGTGTATTGCTTGAGGTTATCATGTTTGTTAAGTTTAAATTCAAAGCAGTAGACATTTTTCTTGGTCTCTACCAGGGTGTCTATTCTGCCTGCTGCTGTGCGTACTTCAGAGCGAGTGTTCATGCCAAAGATTCTAAAGATTAAATCTAGCATGCTATGATAATAGCGTTCTGTGTCATCGTGAACATCATAGGGTATGGCAGCAAGAAACTCTTTTAGCAGTTGCATGGCTTCGTTAAGTTTGCCTTTGTTAAGCAAGCTGGGTAACTTGGTGTAAAATGGCGGCGCAGTAATAGGAAACAAAAACTTTAAGAGTTGAGTAGAAAATGCCGACGACACTTCTTCGTTAGGGAAACCAAGCTTAAAAGTATTATCATCGCCGTCGTAGTCTTTAATCGTTAAATAGCCTGATTGGTAAAGCAGAGGCACAAGCTGCATGCCTTCGATGTCAAAGTTAGTGAAGTCAGATACAAAGACCTCAATACCTTCTAAATCAGGGATCTGGAAGTCTTGTTTTTGCATTAGCTTATACAAAAATGTAGGAGTACCGCTTTCAAACCAAAATGGACGAAACTCGCCACCGTTTATAAAGTGGTTAATGATACCAAAGGGGTTATAAACTGTGATTTCGTTTTTGCTAAAACGATAGCCATTATAGACTTGTCTAAGCTTGTCTATGTACTCATCTGTGCTAAGTGAGTTTATGGGAGCAAATTCATCAATGCCTGAGGCAAAATCACGCTCTAGTTCGTCTTGAGTAATGCCACAGATATCTGAGTATTTAGGATTAAAAGAAATATCATCCAGTTGGTTTAAGTCAGAAAAGATGCTCACCTTAGAAAAGCGTGTCACGCCTGTGATAAAAGAGAATTTTAGGTAAGCATCCGAGGACTTTAATACGCCAAAGAATCCTTTTAGCTCATCTCTGAGCTGAATGTGCGTGTCTGGTGCGTCAAGCGTGCTTAATAAGGGCTTATCGTATTCATCTATGATGACAACTACTTTTTGTTGGTATTTGTAGTAAAGGTCTTCTATGAGGTTACTAAGTTTTGCCGAAGCATCGTCGCCCCTTAGTGTAAGCTCATATTTTCTTGCCACAGAACCTAGCGATGTCTTTATGCAGCTTGCCAGTGCCGGTATACCCGTTGCATAGTTTTTGGCGTTAAAATCTATCCTGACAACAGGGTGCGCATCCCACTGCCACGCCAATTGGTTTATTGCAAGATTGGCAAATAACTCGCGCTTCCCCTCAAAAATTGATGCCAATGTAGAGCAAAGCAAGGATTTGCCAAAGCGTCTGGGACGTGAAAGAAAGACTACAGTTCCCGCAGTGGTTAAAAGCTCGTGGATGACGGCGGTCTTATCTACATAAAGATAGTTATCTTCTATAATCCGTTGATATGTTTGTATGCCCAAAGGTAGTCTTTTCATAATTAACGATTATAGCAGTTATATTGGCAAATCCTTTGTTAGACAACATGATGCTTGGACAAATTAAGTCAAATTAAGCCAAGTTAAGTCGTGCTTTAAGCTGTCAGCAAAGGTAGAAAATGGGTGCCAAGTTTAGATTTTTTGTGTTGCTGATACTCATGCTGTTTTTTCTTATGTCGAGAAAAACAGCAGCCATGCTCACAAAAACATGCTTTACCTGCAATTTAGCGTTGTGGTTTTGAGTTGTGATTCTGAGTTGTGATTCTGAGCGAACTTGCAAGAAGAAATATTTTTTGTATTGTTGTATCATAGGCGAAACAAGAAAACCAAGCGTTGTGGGACGCGTTTTGTTGTAGATGTATATGTGGGCAGACAACTGGCGGGCAGATAACTAGCAGATAATTTACGAGCAAGCAAACAACGATAA
>JAIRQA010000093.1 GCA_031256715.1 Coriobacteriales bacterium
TCACGGCGGCCAATAAAAATAAGGACAAAAACACTAATACAAAAATGATGCTTAAAATTGGCGAGTAAACAACTGTAGCCAATGAATAAGCGCTAATCTCGTTAAAGACACCAAGCAAAAGTTCTAATGGGTTGCCGCCTAGGTATGCCGCCATGTTTTCTAGATGTGGATATGGGTTAAAAGCGAGATCGGCCATCATAATGCCAATGGCAAGTATGGCAGCTAGTGCCAAAGATATTAGCAAGAAGCGAACGCGAATGGGACGTCCAGCGAAAAGCCACCAAGCCACCGTTGTTCCCATAGTTGCCCAAATGAGTACGCCAAAGCTGGCGCCAAACTGTGGCAGTGTACTTATGACAATTAATAATGTCGAGATTAAGGCAAAGCCCCAGCGCTTAAACAGTGGTGTGAGTTTGGCATGGGCGAAACGATTCACAACCAGTCCAGAAAACGTGAACCATGAGCCAAAAAGTAAAGCCGCGCCTTCATTGCCAAGACCGTAATAGCGCACACCAAAATTTGCTTCGTAGTTAAGAAATCCTGTTAGTGTTAATGGGCCGTTTAATAGTTGGTCTACAAGTATGACAACAAAAGTTAGGATGAAAAGAAAGAAGAGAGCGTAAATCCAGCGGCTACGTTGGCCGATAACTAGGGCTATGAGCACTAATAGCAACGACCAAAAAACACAGTATGCTATTAACATGGTATGAGTGTCTAAAATTGTATAAAGCTCTGGTGGAATAAGAAACATTAAAAAGGTGCTCACAGGGTATGCTAGGACAACTAATAGTAGTCCGCGCGTAAGCGGTACTAGCCAGCGCAATGCGCGATTGCCAATGTTAACCTCTAAGAATAGCAAGACCAACGAGGCGGCCGCTGCCGTAAGAAAAAGGGCTAGAAAAACAAGATCCATCGCTTCTTTGGTGTCATCTACGATTTCGCAAATATTGGCATTGTGCTGTAAAAACTCAATTCGCTTTTGCAGATCTGGCTCAGGTTGGCAACTTAGCGCAACGCCTTTATTGCCTTGCGGATGAGTTGTGGTAAGAATGCTGCCAGTGTCTGACTGGGTTGCGTTTTCGTTTTCGTTGGTTTCTGCGGCCGCGTTTTCGTTATTGCCGCTGCCGCTGTCATTGCCGCTGTCATAGCCACCACCACCGTTGCCACCGCTGCTGCCACCACCGTTGCCACCGCTGCCACCGCTATCGTTATCGCTATCGACCCCTGTCAGCTTGCTGTCTTCTGAGTTATTGGTGCTGGTGTTATTTAGCCAGACAGCATAATCTTCTATATCTGTGCCAGCAATTAGTCCAGTTCGTCTGGTGGTAGGGGAGTTTAAGTAACCACTAAACTTATCTGTGTAGCTTAGTATTACAGGGGTAAGTGAGCGTTGCCAGGATTCATACTCGAAGGCATCGCTGCCAACGATTACAAAACAAGTGCCGCTTGGGTATGAAGCGACGATTTTGCGCACAGCGGCATCTAGCTCTGACATCCCCTCGATAACTGTGCAATGATGAAGACTAATACTTGGGTGTCTGCCTTCGCTAAGGTAAAGCCAGGCATTATTGGTAACAAGGTTAGCTATCGCTCCATCTTTTGCCATAGTGTAAATTGTTGGTGTATACTGATTGCTGATGTGGCTCCAGCGCAATCCCGGAATAGAGATGATAACAACTTGAGTTTGAATGTCAGATGTTTGTAAGCTATTGGTTATGGTATTGTCGAGAAGAACGTCGTTGCTTAAAGTGATACTGCTTAGAGCGTTGTTTGTTTGCATGTCGTTTGCAAAAGCATCGCCTGTTAGAGCACCGTCGCCTTGAGTGTTTGCATCGCTTCTAGCACTATGCTCAACTAAGTTTAGAGCTTCTGCCGTTTGCGCAGCGTCAACCTCTAAGGCATTAGCAGAAGTTGGCATTGCCAGTGTGAATACATTAGCAACAAGCAGTAGAGCCAAAACAACGGTTAAAATAATGGCTATGATAATGGTGGCATTACGTTTACACAGATAATTCATAACACAATTGTAACCCAAGAGATACCTACATAGATTTGTGATACAGCAAATATGCGGTTAGTTTGCAGTTAACGGGCAGATGATAGTTAACTTGCGAATGGTATCCGTCCCTACGATTAAAACATCAAAGTTAAACACTAGTTAGCTATACCGCCAAGCCACTTATGGCATTCTTTGGCTGCTTGTATGCCCTCCATTAATGCCCAGACTACTAGGCTTTGTCCACGGCGCATGTCACCAGCAGAGAAGACTTTTGGGATGTTAGTTTGGTATGAGCCTTGGGCTGTCTTTATGTTGCTGCGGGCATCTGTCATAAGTCCCATAGCATCAATCAAAGTTTTTTCTGGACCAAGGAAGCCCATGGCTATAAGCACGAGCTGGGCAGGGCGGGTTTTCTCTGAGCCGGGCACAGCTTCAGACACCATTTTCCCATTAACATTCTTCCACTCTACTTGTACTGTTTTTACAGCGGCAACCGTGTCGTCAGTTGTGCTTGTGCTAATGACTTCGGTTACGGTGGTAAGGTATTCGCGCGGGTCATTACCAAAAAGTTCAATAGCTTCTTTTTGACCATAGTCTGTCTTTAACACCCGCGGCCATGTAGGCCAAGGGTTATTAGCTTGGCGCTCGCGTGAGGCTTCTGGCATAATCTCTATTTGCACAACGCTTTTTGCGCCTTGCCTAATAGCTGTGCCTACGCAATCTGTACCAGTGTCGCCGCCGCCAATAATTACTACGTCTTTATCTTTGGCATCTAAAATTGGATCATAAGGGGATGACTCGTTTAGCAGACCTAAGAGATTGCGGGTGGCGTGCGTTAGATAGCGAACAGCTGGTATAACGCCCTTAAGATCTGAGCCTGGTACAGTTAGCAAGCGCGCAACAGTTGCACCACCTGCTAGTATAATAGCATCATAGTTAGATAGCAAACTATTTGCCGATATATCTATGCCGGCCTCTATGCCTGTATTAAACTTGATACCCTCATCTTGCATGGTGTTAATGCGACGAGCTATAACAGACTTATCTAGTTTCATGTTAGGGATGCCAAACATCATCAAGCCGCCTGCGCGTTCGTTACGCTCAAAAACAGTGACCTCATGTCCAAGCTGATTTAGGGTGTCTGCGGCAGCAAGTCCAGCAGGGCCAGAACCAACTATTGCTATGCGTTTACCGCTGCGCACGCTTGGCTTACGTGCTTTATCTAGATTGTTATCAACGGCATAGTTAACCAGAAAACGCTCAATCTCTTTTACGGTTACGGCATCGCCGTGCTCGCCAACAGAACAAGAACCCTCGCAAAGGGCGGGGCAAACTTTAGATGTAAATTCTGGAAAAGGATGTGTCATGCGTAAACGTTTGTAGGCATCGGCATAAGCGTGACGATAAACTAGATCGTTGGTTTCTGATATAGGATTGTTAAGTGGACAGCCTATAGATTGGCCATCTACTAATATTCCTGCATGGCAAAAACTTATGCCGCAGTCCATGCAGCGCGCTGCTTGCAATACGATTGCGTCAGTGTTTTGATGTTGCAAGAACTCATCGTAGTCTTTAATGCGCTCAGGCACCGTGCGATATTCACCAGTTTTGCGCTCGTATTCTATGAAACCTGTTGGTTTGCCCATGTCTCTTCTTTCTCGCTTAAATCTAGATTAAATCTCGTTTTAACACTTGTTTAGGTCACGCTCAGCTCTCTGCTAACTCTCGCTTAACTCCAGATTAAATCTCGTTTTAACACTCGCTAAACTATCGCTTAACTCTCTTAGCTCTTGCTTAACGCTAGTTTAAATCTCAAATTAACTTGCCATTACCTTATTAAAGGCATAAAGTGGTTGATCTTCCTCGGGGATGCCATTCTGAGCAGCTTCTTTCATTGCTGCAATAATCTTTTGATAATCATTAGGAACCACCATTACAAATTTGCATATCTGAGTATCAAAGTTGTCAAGTATTTGCTGGGCATGAGTAGAGCCGGTATACTTAACATGCTTTTGCAAAAGCTCGCGTATCTCTGCAATAGCCTCAGAGTTTTCATTGCCATCTGCCAAACCAGTTTTAGAACAAACAGCAGACAAGCTAACACTTGCCATGTTACAATTTTGCGCAAATGTAGAATCTGGATCATAAACGTAAGCAACGCCGCCGCTCATGCCAGCGGCAAAGTTGCGTCCGGTTTTTCCAAGAATAAGAGCGCGGCCACCTGTCATGTATTCGCAACCATGGTCGCCTGTGCCTTCTACAACGGTTCGCGCGCCGCTGTTGCGTACGCAGAAGCGCTCCCCTGCAACTCCTCTAATGAAAACTTCACCGCTGGTTGCGCCATAAAGTGCAACATTACCAACTATGATATTTTCTGATGGTTCATAAGTCGCTTCATCTGGCACAGTGACAATAATTCGCCCGCCGCTAAGACCTTTGCCCAGATAATCATTTGCATCACCATGTAGCTCTAAAGTAATGCCGGGGGCAAGAAAAGCGCCAAAGCTCTGACCTCCTGAGCCAAGAAGCTTCAGATTAATGCTATTGTCCGGCAGTCCGGTAGGACCTAGTGCCCGAACAATTTCTGAAGATAGCACCGTTGCTACTGTGCGATTGCGGTTAGAGATCTGTAAATTGTAATGCAGTGTTGTAGGCTTGCCTGCAAGTGCGTCACAAATAACAGACTTGGCAAGCGGCACTAATGTGCGCAGATCAAGTTCACGCGCCAAGCCATGATCTTGTTCTTGACTTATATAACGCTCAGAAGGACATTTTGGCACCATGCTTTGATGCAAGAGCCTGCTTAGATCTATGGTAGCTGCCTTGTTGTTTGCTGGACTTATGGTCTGACGCAAATATTCTACATGACCAATGAGGTCTGTGAAGTTAGTTACGCCAATACGTGCCATCCATTCGCGCACCTCATTTGCTACAAAGAGCATGAAATTTTGTACATGTTCTGGCTTGCCCTGAAAGTTGCAGCGCAGATCAGGGTTTTGCGTGGCAATGCCCGCAGCACAGGTATCAAGGTTGCATACTCTTAGCATGTCACAACCCATGGCAATTAAAGGTGCTGTGGCAAAGGCAAATTCTTCGGCTCCTAATAGTGCGGCTACCACAATATCGCGGCCGGTAAAGAGTTTGCCATCGGTTTCTAGTCGCACACGATTGCGAAGGCGATTAGCAAGTAAGCTTTGGTGCGTCTCTGCCACACCTAGCTCCCATGGCAGACCAGCATGACGTATAGAAGTGCGCGGAGCGGCACCAGTGCCACCATCGTAGCCACTTATCACAATGACATCGGCTAATCCTTTAGCAACACCAACGGCAATTGTGCCAACCCCAGCTTCGCTTACCAACTTAACGCTAATACGAGCATCGCGATTGGCGTTTTTTAAATCATGAATAAGTTGTGCCAGATCCTCAATAGAATAAATATCATGATGCGGTGGGGGAGAAATAAGCTCGACTCCAGGTGTCGAGAAACGATTTTTTGCCACCCAAGGATAAACCTTGCGCCCAGGCAGATGTCCACCCTCGCCAGGTTTTGCTCCCTGAGCCATCTTAATCTGAATTTCCTTGGCGTTGTTTAAATAGTGAATAGTTACACCAAAGCGTCCAGAAGCTACCTGCTTTATAGCGCTGCAGCGGTTAAGTCCGTCTTCGCCAATAACAAAGCGATCGGGGTCTTCTCCACCTTCACCAGTATTGCTTTTGGCGCGCAGATTGTTCATGGCGATAGCCATACACTCATGTGCCTCTTTACTTATAGACCCAAAAGACATGGCACCAGTTTTAAAGCGCTGAACGATACTTTCTGCAGATTCCACATTTTCTAAAGGTATTGGCTTTTCTGTAGTAATAATATCAAGTGTGCCACGAATATTTTTGTTTTGCGAAACATGATTGTCTATAGATGCAGAGAACTTCTTAAAAAGCCCATAGTTTCCTTGGCGACAAGCCTGCTGCAAATAATAAATTGTCTCAGGGTTAAGTAGGTGATACTCGCTACCACTGCGCCACTTAAAGTCGCCCCCGGTGTCTAGTGGCAGTTTCGCGCCACTGCCGTAAAATGCTTCGCTATGTTTGGCAATCGCTTCTGCGGCAATTTCGCTTAGACCAACACCGCCAATGCGGCTAACCGTGCCCGTAAAATAGCGGTCAACAACCTGCGAGCTTATGCCAAGCGCCTCAAAAATTTGTGCGCCATGGTAGCTGCGAACAGTAGAAATCCCCATCTTAGAGGCAATTTTTACGATGGCATTGGTTAAACCTTTACGGTAATTACTTAAGGCCTTTTCTTTTGCGTCAACTTCATTTTTTATGTCGAGAAGACCACTTGCAGACATATCTTCGATAATCCTATATGCCAACCATGGAAAGACACCATTAGCGCCATAGCCCACCAGTAAAGCAACATGGTGCGCCTCACGGGCATCACCGGTTTCTACTATTATGCTAGCCTGCGTGCGTGTTCCTGTGCGTACTAAATGGTGATGCAAGCCGCTTGTAGCAAGTAGTGAAGGGATTGGAACTAATGTAGCGTTTGCTGTGCGGTCGCTAAGGATAATAATATTGCAGCCTGCGGCAATAGCGGCATCGGCTTGGGCAAAGAGGCTATCTAAAGCATTTTTTAGCGCACCCTTATTGCTTGTGTTATTGTTTGAGTTATCGCCAGATACACTGCAAGATGCGTTACCGGATGTGTCGCCAGATATACAGTTCGCTGTATCAACAACCGAAGAATATGTCGCATTACTACTTGTAGCATTAGACTTGCTGTCTGCTCTAAAGACAATGGGTAAGGTGATAGACTTAATGCCATTAATATCCAGATTGCGCAGGCGGGCAATTTCGCTTTGGCTTAAGATGGGGGTATTGTGGCTAATCATGCGACAGTTAGCAGCATCAGGTTCTAAGAGGTTGCCCTCGGCACCAAAGTGAACATTAGAAGACGTGATTAAGTGTTCGCGTATGGCATCTATTGGTGGGTTTGTGACCTGAGCAAAATGTTGTTTAAAGTAGCTAAATAAAAGCTGCGGACGTTCACTAAGAATGGCAATAGGAGCATCATATCCCATTGAGCTTACAGGGTCTTCGCCCTTCTCGGCAATAGCTTTTATTGTTAGCCTTAAGTCTTCGTAGCTATAGCCAAAGATGCGCTGTTGTTGCAGCAAAGTGGGGGGCAAGCTGTTGCCGCTAACATTAATGGCGCTTGTATCTATGTCTGCTGTAGATAAATCGCTCGCAGATAAATCACCTGCTGCCAAGCCACCATTTGCTAAGTCGTCTACCGCATGCACAGGTAAACTATCTAATGCTAGCATGTTAGCATTTAACCACTCGCGGTATGGATGTGCCATTGCCGCAGTCGCCTTAAGTTCGGTATCTTCGATGATACGCCCCTCTACAGTATCTATTAATAACATGCGTCCAGGGCGCAAACGATCTTTGCGAATGATACGTGCTTCATTTATGGGCAGTACACCAACTTCGCTGGCCAAAATAAGCTGGTTGTCGTCTGTCACATAATATCTAGAAGGACGAAGTCCATTGCGATCTAAGACCGCACCAGCAAAACGGCCATCGGTAAAGGCCACGGATGCCGGGCCATCCCAAGGCTCAACCAGACAGCTCTGGTACTCGAAAAGAGCTTTGCGCATCTCATCCATCTGCTCATTTTCTTCCCATGGTTCGGGAATGGCCATCAGTACGCCCTCGTGTAAACGGTAACCGGAATGCATAAGTAGGTTTAAGAAGTCATCAAGCTTAGCTGAATCTGAACCATCTGCGGTAATGACCGGAAAGACTTTATGCAGTTCGTCGCCATAAAGTGCCGATGCCATACGCGCTTCTCTTGCTTTTACCCAATTCTCATTGCCGCGAATGGTGTTAATCTCGCCATTGTGAATGATATGATGCATAGGATGCGCGCGCTCCCAACTGGGAAATGTATTTGTCGAGAAACGCGAGTGAACCAAGGCAATTGCGCTAGTGAGCTCGCAATCTTTAAGGTCAAGATAAAATTCATTTAGCTGCGATGGCAACAACATGCCTTTATAAACTATTGTGTCAGCTGAAATGCTTGCTAGGTAGAAGTAAGGGTCTTTATTGGGATCAGAGCTATCACAAGAAGCTGTAGCGCGAATATTATTCTGAGCAAGTCGCGACACTATATAAAGTTTGCGCTCAAAGGTATTAGCATCAAGCGCCTCAGGACGGGCAATGAAAACTTGATGTATGTTGGGAAGCACAGAAAGCGCCGTAGCCCCAATTGCTCCAATGCTTACCGGCACTGTCCGTACTCCAAGTACAACTAGCCCTTCTGCTAGTATAATATCTTTAAAGCATGCTAGCGATCTTTCGCTATGCGCAATATCAGGTGACGAGAAGACCATGGCAACACCATAGTCGTTTGTATTTTTGGGTAGCTCTATGCCTATATCTGCCGCTGCTTTACGCAAGAACTCATGCGGCTTTTGCAATAGAATGCCGGCACCGTCACCAGTTTGTGGTTCATAACCTACACCGCCTCTGTGTGTAAGCGCCTTAAGTATTTCTATGGCATCGTTAACAAGTTTATGAGAGCGTTCACCTTTAATGTTTACAATCATGCCAATGCCGCAGGCATCGCGCTCAAATGAAGGCTCCCAAAGGCTCTTACTGCTAGGTTTTTGCGCGTTAGCTTGCAGATGGCTTTGCGCAACCGAACAGCAGGCGTTCATTGGATGCTTCATCATATTGCCATTGTTGCCATCTATGTCAAGCGATGACAGAAATGTGTCTTTGCAACGCGACCTACGAATGCCAGACAAGTTTTCACTAGCTTTTTTATTCCTATGGTCTTTTAGATATTCGTTCATATACTCTTTCCTAAGGTTGTGACGCGTAAACAATCCTCCATACTCCCTCTAAAAGCGGAACAATTCATTTTAGCCGATTACTTGTTTTGATTTGCGCGTGTTTTTAAGAATTGCTTGGTTAAGTCGTTAACTGGTTGCAGTTTGGCGCTAATATAGACAGACTCATGTAGACTTAGACAACCACAGAGATGGCAGTTTGCGCAAAGGCTTCTGTTTTAAAACGGTAAGGGGTACAAAACGCTTAGAAAATCTGTCACTTTATTGGCTTTAGCGAGCTTAGCCTCACCTCAAAACGAAATTCCGCTAAACGCCCAGAAATCCCCGCCATAAAGCTAGTTCGCTTTTAGCTTGAGCCAAACCGGCATTGTAGCTTGCAGCTAAACGATTAATGTCTATAGTCATAGAGTTAATGGGCATCTTTTCTGGATAAAAGACATAGGCGCGACCCGTGCGCTCTAAGCGCTCTACCTCGTCGCAAAGGGCGTTATAATGCTGCCAGCGTTCCAGCTGACGTTTTGCTAAGTTTTTGTGCCTGCCAAACAATAAATTTGTTAGCCATGGGCGAGAGTCAGGTTGTTTGCGATAGCCGCGCATTTGCGTGCGCACTATAAAGAAGCGTTCGTATCCGTCTCTTCTTGCCTCGCTTAAACAGATGCCCCAGCTATCGCCTAAACCACCGTCAACATAAAAGTCGTTGCCTATGCGCACAGGTGGCATAACTAATGGCAAAGAAGAACTAGCCCTAACGCGACGCATTAAGTCGGGCAGGGTGGGGGTGTCAAGCTTTGTCCAATAAGCGGTAGCGCCAACTTTGCCGCAGGCGCTGCGATTAAAAGACTCAATGTGCATCTGTGCCGGATTGGCCATGAACTTCTGAAAATCAAAAGGAATAGTGCCATTAGGCAAGCCACATTCTTCGTAGATATAGCGGGCATTAAAGTAGCCTTGAGCCAGCATTAAAGGACCAATTCCGGCCACACGCTTGTCTTTAAGGAAGTCAACAAAGGATTTTCTGGCGCGCTCAGCGTCTTGCGAGATATAGTTTACGGTGTGGCTCGCACCTGCAGAGACGCCATAGACGTCTTTAAAGTAAAGGCCATTTTCAAGCAGGACGCTAACTACTGCGGCAGTATAGCTTGCGCGCATGCCGCCTCCCTCAAAAATTAGCGCTACATCCTTTATGTTGCAATTTTGTTCCACAGATTTATATTATAGCGCTAAAATAAGATGATTGCATTTTTGATTTCAAATTTTGCTTTTAATATTTGGCTCCTAGTTTAATAAGTACACCTTTAATAATTCTGAAGTTCAGAGGAGGAAATGCCATGCAAGCACCAATAGCACAACTGACACCCGAGCGCGACTATGTCCTAAAATCTATACAGAGCAATGGCATACATTTCATTCGTCTTTGGTTTACCGATGTTTTAGGTTCCTTAAAGTCGTTTGCTGTTACGCCATCAGAGATAGATAACGCCTTTGAGGAAGGCATGGGCTTTGACGGTTCTTCTATAGAGGGATTCTCGCGAATTCAAGAATCAGACATGATAGCTTTCCCAGAGGCATCAACATTTCAGATTTTGCCTTGGCGCCCTACAGAAAATGGCGTGGCGCGAATGTTTTGTGACATTAAGACGCCGGAAGGGCAGCCTTTTGCCGGCGATCCGCGTTACGCTTTAAAGCGTGTTCTTTGCAAAGCTGCCGATATGGGCTTTATGCTTAACGTTGGGCCGGAATTAGAATTCTTCTATTTTGATAGTCCAACATCTACAGTGCCTTTAGATAATGGTGGCTACTTCGATCTCACGCCATTAGATCTTGCCAGCGACATTCGTCGCGACACCGTTTTAGCCTTAGAAGGTATGGGTATACCCGTAGAGTATTCGCATCACGAGGTTGCTCCTTCTCAACATGAAATTGACTTACGCTATACCGATGCTTTGTCTATGGCCGATGCCGTTATGACATATAGGCTGGTAGTAAAGGAAGTGGCAATGAAGCATGGAGCATACGCCACGTTTATGCCCAAGCCGCTTTCTGACCAAAATGGCAATGGCATGCATGTGCATCAATCGCTTTTTACCACAGATGGCGACAACGCTTTTTTTGACGCGAAAGACCCACAAGGATACAATCTGTCTAGCATAGCTAAAAGCTATATTGCTGGCATACTGCGCTACGCTCCCGAATTTACAGCAGTTACCAACCAGTTTGTAAACTCCTACAAACGTTTGATTCCCGGGTATGAGGCACCAGTTTATATTACTTGGGCAAGACGCAATCGTTCGGCATTGGTGCGTGTGCCTTTATACAAGCCAGGCAAGGAATTAGCTACGCGCATTGAGCTTCGCAGTCCGGATCCTGCTTGCAATCCATACCTTGTCTTTGCGGTTATGCTTGGAGCAGGCCTTGCCGGCATCGAGCAAGAACTACAGCTGCCGCAAGAATTTACCTCTAACGCTTATGCTTTGTCTGCGCAAGATTTGTTAGCTAAGGGAATTCAGACATTGCCGGGGTCGCTAGGCGATGCTATCACGCTTTTCGAGGAATCAGAGCTTATGCATCAGCTTTTGGGCGAACATATTCATTCCTATTTTGTTCGCAACAAGCGCGAAGAGTGGGCAGCTTATCTGGCTGACGTCTCGGAATGGGAGCTCAAGCGTTATCTGAGTGTCCTATGATTCGTGCTGATCTTATGAGTAACGAAACTTTAGCCAGCGCCCCTGATTGCGCGCCGCCTTGTTTAGACAGCGCCACAGATTGCGCGCCGCCTTGTTTAGACAACGCCCCTGATTGCGCGTCGCCTTGTTTAGACAGCGCCACAGATTGCGCGCCGCCCCTTACTACTTTTAATAATGTCGAGAAGGACTTGTCATTGGGAATGTCAGATTTTGGGGGCAGGCAGCAAGCGGCGCCAAGTAGCGCGGTGCAACTATCTACATTAGCGCCAAGTAGCGCGTCGCAACTATCTACATTGGCTACGTCTGATTTTAACAGCTCGCTGCCAGCGGCATTTCGTGACGCTATTTTAGTCTTGCTCACAGGTCCAAGTGGCACCGGAAAGACCAATCTGGCACTTAATTTGGCGCGAAGCATGCGATATCTAGGTGGCGATGACGTTAAGACGGATGTTGCTTTAGAAAGACAATCGCAGCATCCTTTAGACACACAGTATCTGGCAGGCGATGGCGTTAAGACTGGTGTTGCCGCAGTTAGAAAGACTAACGTGACGCTTGTGGATCTTGATGTTGTAAATCCTTATTTCCGTAGCGGCAACAGCCTAGATTTTTTGCAGAAGCATGATATTCGTTTTTTGGGTCCGTCTCATTCTAGTAGCAACCTAGATACTCCATCTTTGCAGCCAGGGATAGATGCTGCCATTCAGGATGCGACTTATGCAAACAGGGTTGTGATAGATGTTGGCGGCGACCCGGATGGAGCTCGCGCTCTTGCGCGTTTTGTACCAAGGATTCATGCCTTAGCAGCTACAGGGGCTAAGATAGTAGTTGTTTATGTTTTTAATGCTTGCAGGGCAATGGCAATTGAGCAGCCTGAAAACCTGGATTTACTCAGAGGCATAGAGGCAGTCTCGGGTCTGAAAATAAATGCGCTTCTTAACAACACACACTTAAAAGAACAAACAACAGAAAAGATTTTACGCGACGCAGATGAAAAGGCAAAATGTCTTGTGTCTGCCACAGGCATTCCTTTAGTGGCGACAACTGTGCCTGCTTTTTTGCACGCAAGTTTTAAAGATAACTGGCCAGTAGATATTTTAGTTGGCACACCTTGGGAATTTAACCTTCATTAAGCGCATAAGAATAGCGCTTGTGATACTATGGTATGCGCAAAAAAAATAGCAGCATAGTAATTATCGTTGGGAGTCACGTGTATCTTAAGTCACTGGTAATCAAGGGCTTTAAGTCTTTTGCCGAGCGTTCGGTCATGAACTTTGAGCCTGGGATCTCTGTAATAGTGGGGCCAAATGGCTCGGGAAAATCAAATATTTCTGAGGCAGTGCTTTGGGTTTTAGGCGAGCGCAATCCGCGCAACTTGCGCGTGCAATCTTTAGAGGAACTAATCTTTTCGGGGTCATCGGCGCGCAAGGCGGTAAGCGTTGCCGAGGTCGATCTGGTATTAGACAATTCCGACAACACCTTGCCAATCGAGTTTAATCAAGTTGCCTTAACGCGACGCATGTATCGCTCTGGCGAAAGCGAGTATTTTATTAATGGCTCGCCATGTAGACGCATGGATATCATCGACATTCTTTATGATACAGGTATTGGTCAGGGTGCAAACTCTATTATAGGCCAGGGCAATCTTACTCAGGTGCTAGAGTCGCGCCCTGAAGATAGAAAATCGCTAATAGAGGATGCAGCTGGTGTGCTAAAGCACAAAAAACGTAAGGAGCGCGCCAATCGTAAGCTAGACGCAATGGACATGTCGCTTGCGCGCGTTAATGATATCGTGCATGTTATAGAGTCGCAACTGCGACCATTAGAGCGTCAGGCTAAGCGTGCCCGCGAACATGCCGAGCTTGCTAATGAACTTAAAGGTTTAGATTTGTCATTGGCAGTAGATGACCTTCGCGCATTGCAAAGCGAGTGGAACCAGATTGGCAAACGCATTAAAGAAATAGACGCCGAGGCCGAAATGGCGCACTTTCGCCTGATGGAGCGCGAGACCGAGCTTAATAAGCGGCAGGTCGCTTTAGAAGAAAAGGGACTTTTTGCAGGAGATATTAACGAACAACGTATTCGTTGCTTAGCCATTATTCAACGCTTAGACGCGGGCATGCTTTTGCTAGAAGAAAAGGGCAAAAACATGGTCTCGCAGCTTTCTGGGCTTCGCGCTTCTGTGCATAATGCCCAAAGTCGCCTTAGCCAGGCCAAAAGCGAGCATGATAACATGCAAGCAGAGGTATTAGCTAGCGATGGAAAGTTAGAGGCACTTAACTTTACATACAAAGAGCTTTCTCGTGTCTCTGAGTCTATAACTCTTGGTCGTCGCGAGGCAGAACAGCGCTACTCTGAAGCTACGGCAACGCTGCGCAATAACGAGACTGCTTTAGAGAAGACCAAGTTAGACTTAGCAAAAACCACCGACTCTTTAGGTTCTTTAAAGGTTGAAGAAGACCTATATAAAGAGCGCCGTTCGCAGGTAGACGCCGAGTACTCCTCAACACAATCTTTACTAGTCTCGCGTCGCGCTAAATTAGGCGAGCTAGAGCAGGCGCAGCTGCGTACCGGACGCGACTCAGAATTAGCTAAGCGCGAAATAGATAAGTTTGTGCGTCTCTTAGACGAAAAACGCAAAAAACTTAATGAGCGACGCGAAAACCTAGCGCTGATGCGTGCCGAGCTAAAAGGTTTAGAAGAAATAGAGCGCGCATTGGCAACTGCGGCACCGGCACTAAATTGGGTTTTGGAACAAAAGCAGCTACAAGGTGTCGTTGGACCTTTGTCATCGGCAATAAAGGTTCGCGCAGGTGCCAAGTTGCCAGATGGCATGGACATTGCTAGTGTCGAGCGCCTAACCGAACGCCTCTTGGGGTCTGACTTCTTTGCGCTTCTTGTAGAGAATAACGATGCGGCTTTAGAAGTCGCCAGAGCCTTGCAAGAGCATGCCAATGCCAAAGACGAAAGTGCGATGTTATCGCTTTTGCCATTAGAGGGCATGCGCTATATCACCGATCGCTCAGACAATGGTGTGCGCTTGCTAGACTTACTTGATTATCCCGAGCGCTATGCTCAAACTTTGATGGCCTTACTGGGAGACATCTATTTGGCACCAAGTGTCGCCGAAGCTCAGAAATATCATTTGCGCGATCGCTATGGACTACGCTTTGTTACACGTGAAGCTGCAATAGTTTGGCCAAATGGCAAACTAAGCTTAGGCGTACATGTAGACGACATAGATGGCGTACTAGAGCGACGCCGTCGTATGGAGGCGTTAGATGTAGAGATTGCAAGCGAGCTTACTAGCGTTAGCGAGTTAGAAATAGATGTTTCCGGCTTAGAACAAAACCTAGAGATGGCACAAAGCGATGACTTCGAGCTGTCATCAACTGTTGCTCGTTTACAAGGCGATTTAGATGCTATTCGTGGCGAAGTCACACGATTAGAAGAACAAATGACAGCGATGCTTTTGCGCCAACAAGAGTGTGCCGAGCGCCTTGCTGATATTTCTAAAAGGCGCGATGCCGCAACGCCTCTTGCAGGCGAATACGAGCAGCGTATAGCGCATCTAGAAGAACAGATGACACCACTTACAGAAGCTGTAGAGTTGGCGTCACAGACACTATTGGCAGCCACAGACGACAAAAACTCACACGCAGAACGACTTTCAGAATGTAAGATTGAGCTAGAGACCTCAAAAAATCAAGCCACTTATGCCCGCAGTCAGTTGGCATCGCTTACAACCGAGATTGCAAAGCTAGAAAAACAGCTGGAAGTTTCTTTGGGTACGCAAACATCGCTAGAGGTCATTCGCATGCGCATCGATCCACTTTACAAGCTTTATGAGTTGCTTCACGATGAGGCCAAGGTTTGGGCGCAGCGCCTACACGACCAGGCTTTGTTAGAGCAGACAGATTCAGAAAATTTGCGTAAGGTGATTAGCGATGCAGCAAAACTTGTAGACGAGGCTCGCCGTGAACTAGAAGGTGTTAACGAGCGGCGCACTTTGGTGCTTATAGAACAAGGTAAGTTAGAAAGCAGCGTAAAACACGCCATGCAGCGCATTGTAGATGAGCACGAGACATCGCTAGAAGAAGCCATAGAGATTCCCGCTCCCGAAGATCGCGTGCAAGCCGAAGATCGTGTTAGGCGCTTGCGCTCGCGTTTAGAAAATATTGGCGCAGTTAATCATGTAGCAGCAGAAGAATATGATGCTCTAAAGGCGCGACGCGACTACATGCTTGCTCAAACAGAAGACTTAGCCGAGGCTCGCAAGTCTTTAGCAAAAATCTCACAGGCACTAGATCGTAAAATGCGCAATCTTTACTTAGAGACATTTAATCAGGTAAATCGCAACTTTCAAGAGATTTTTGCCATTCTTTTTCCTGGTGGACGCGGTGAGCTATTAATGATAGAGGGCGAGACCCCAGATGATGGTGGTGTAGAGGTTAGTGCTCAGCCAGCCGGCAAAAAGATTACTAAGCTTTCTATGATGAGCGGTGGCGAGAAGTCCCTAGTTGCCATTGCCTTACTATTTGCCATATACAAAATTCGTAATGTGCCATTCTATATTTTAGACGAGGTAGAAGCTGCTCTAGACGATAGCAACTTACGCCGTTTGCTAGAGTACCTCTCGCTTCTGCGCAATAAGACACAGCTCATAATGGTTAGTCATCAGCGCCGTACTATGGAGACTGCAGATGTTCTTTATGGTGTTACAATGCAGGCTGCAGGTGTTTCTAAACTTGTTAGTCAGCGCCTTGAGCAAGCTATTGGTTACGCGTCAGCAGAGGTTGCTGACATCAGCGACGAAGCCGCTATCATTAATGATGAGGCAGCGGATACTGCTGGCAACAACGCGACTTTAGCAGAAAAGGACGATGCCTGATGAGTTGGCTTGATAAGCTAAGCGAGGGTCTGACTCGCACCAGAGAGCGTTTTAATGAACAACTAAATGTTATCTTAGATCGCACTCCTGCACTTGATGATGATTTTTGGGATGACCTAGAAGAGACACTTATAACCTCAGACTTTGGCGCCCCAGCCACTTTGCAGATTATCGACCAATTGCAAGATTCTGCGCGACGTTTGGCCTTGCCTGACGCCCGTGCTGTGCTTAATCGCATGGCGCAAACGATAGCTGGCATGTTTACTCAAGCAGAAAACGATCTCTTTGCGCTACCTCAGGTTTGCGTACTTTTTGTAGGTATTAATGGTTCAGGCAAGACGACGACCGTAGGTAAGCTCGCCAAGGAGGCAAGTGACAACGGAAGGCGAGTCTTGTTAGGCAGTGCTGACACCTTTCGTGCTGCGGCAATTGAGCAATTAGATATTTGGGCAAAACGAGCAAACGTAGAAGTTGTAAAGCGCGAACGTGGTGCCGATCCTGCCAGTGTTTCTTATGAAGTTATCGAGCGCGCCGAGGCTTCAAATGCCAATTGTATACTAATAGATACAGCAGGACGTCTGCATACTTCAGATGATTTGATGCGCGAATTAGAAAAGGTAGTGGCTGTAACGCGAAAGCGAGCTATACAATGGCAGACAGGTACGAAAACGAACAATGAGACTTTAGAAGTAAACGAAATTGATGCGCAAACAAGTAACGATCTTGCTGTAAAAACAGTTCTTGTTATAGATGCTACAACTGGTCAAAACGGTTTACAACAGGCTCGTGAATTTAACTCACGCCTAGATTTAGATGGCGTTATTATCACCAAGCTAGATGGTACGGCCAAAGGCGGCATTGCTGTTGCCATATCCCATGAGCTTAAAATACCGGTGTTGCGTATAGGAGTTGGCGAGAAGATCGACGATTTACGTCCCTTTAATGCCTTAGACTTCTCAACAGCTTTAATAGAGTTTTCCTGACGCAAAATGTTGCGTAGATAAAGAATCTAAAGCAAGACTTTTGTACGAAATAATTTCGTAAATTTTAGGAGAAATGCATGTTTGATAACCTTTCTGGTAGATTACAGGATGTTTTTGGCGATCTGCGTTCTAAGGGTAGACTGTCTGAGTCAGATATCGATGCCGCGATGCGTGAGATTCGCCTTGCCTTGTTGGAGGCAGATGTAAACTTTAAGGTGGTTAAGGGCTTTGTTGCGCGCGCGAAAGAACAGGCGTTTACTTCAGAGGTGCTAGATTCGCTGACTCCTGCTCAAAATGTTATTAAGATTGTTTTAGACGAGCTTACTAGCTTGTTAGGAAGCGAAAGCGTTGGTTTAAAGCTCTCGTCACGTGTGCCAAATGTTATCATGCTGGTTGGTTTGCAGGGATCAGGTAAGACAACAGCAGCCGCAAAATTGGCCTGGCGCTTAAAGAAAGATGGACACCAACCCCTACTTGCTGCCTGCGATATTTACCGTCCTGCCGCCGCTGACCAGCTTGAAACGCTAGGCAAAGAAATAGACGTGCGTGTCTATCGCGGCGATGGCAAGAATGCGGTTAGTATAGCTCAAGAGGCGGTTCGCGACGCTATAGACAACTTGCGCGATGTGGTTATTGTAGATACCGCAGGTCGGTTACACATAGACGACGAGATGATGGCAGAGGCAAAAGCAATACGCGATGCCGTTCGTCCGGAGCAGATTATCATGGTTGTTGATGCCATGACGGGACAAGATGTTGTCACTGTCGTGCAGGCATTTAATGAGCAGGTAGACTTTGATGGCGTAATAATGTCTAAGATGGATGGTGATGCCAGAGGCGGTGGGGCGCTATCGATACGCGAAATGACCGGTAAGCCTATCATTTTTACTTCTGAGGGAGAAAAACCATCATCGCTAGAGGCATTTCATCCCGATCGCATGGCCAAGCGTATCTTAGGCATGGGCGACATGCTTACTTTAATCGAAAAAGCACAGGCGGCAGCTGATGCTCAGATAGAGCAAGCAGAGGCGCAGCGCATTGCCCGCGCCGAGCTAACCTTTGATGATTTCATTATGATTAATAGACAAGTTCGCAAAATTGGTGGTATCTCGTCATTGCTTAAAGCTTTACCTGGTGGCGATGCGGCATTAGCTGGTGGCAAGGTAGATGAAAACATGCTTGATCGTATGGAGGTAATAATAAACTCGATGACGGCCAAAGAACGCACAAAGCCAACATTGCTTAATGGATCGCGGCGCGCTCGCATTGCAGCAGGAGCTGGCGTTCAGGTTTTTGATGTCAATCAGCTTGTTAAGCAGTTTGAGGAAACGCGCAAGATGATGAAGAAAATGGGCTTTGGCGCAGAAATGTTAAGCAAAAAGACAAAAAGGCCTAAGAAAGGCAAAAAAGGCAAACAGGGCAAACAGTCTAAGCAGCTAAGAGCAGTTCCAACCTTGGGTGGTCTTGGTGGTGGTCTTTCTGGCAGCGCCGGTGGAGGACTTGGTGCGCTTGGTAAAGCAGGCAAAGGCGGACTTTTAGGTAAAGGAGCCGGAAGCACTGGTCTAGGCAAAATGTCTGCCGCTGACCTGCGAAATATAGAAGATTTACTGAAATGAGCCTGATTTTGCTTGGCATTGCCAACTAGATGGTGTAAAATAGTTTGGTTGTTTTAAGTTGTGAGCTGTAAAGATGCGGGCGAACACAGGCGCGCCCCTACGAACCGTGTAAAAAGTTTAGTTGTTTTAAGTTGTGAGCTGAGTTCGCGCATGTATTTATTTGCGCGCATATTTAGATTAGCAATTATAAGATTTTGTGAATTGGAGTTAGCTTGGATACATTACAGATGGTTGCCTTAGTTGCTGTCCTTATTGTTTGGTTGTTGTCGGCTATTGTCATGACTATTTCCATTCTCTTTCATTCCAGTAAGGGAACGGGGCTTTCAGACGTCATAGCAGGTCAGATTTATGGTGGTTCTACAGGAACTAGTATTATCGAGAAGAACCTTGACCGCATCACCATTGTCTCTGCTGTGCTTTTTGTGATTTCGGTACTCATTTTAATGGTGATCTATCCTCAAGGTTCTATCGTCCACCAGTAAATTCGTCCATTTAGGCGTAGAGTTGTTGACACATAAAATGGTCATGTTAAAATTCTAGCCTGTGTCTTTTTATGTGCCACGTGTCGGAGTGGTGGAACGGCAGACACGCTAGCTTGAGGTGCTAGTGCCCGTAACGGGTGTGCGGGTTCAAATCCCGCCTCCGACACCAAATGTTCACTTAGCTGTTTGTTTGGTTTGTGCTATTTTTTTATTTGATGCAAATCATGCTAAATCAAGCAAGCAATCTTTTTTGTTTCCCCTGTCGGGGTGTAGCGCAGCTTGGTAGCGCGCCTGCTTTGGGAGCAGGATGTCGCAGGTTCAAATCCTGTCACCCCGACCATCAGTCTTTCTTATCCCAAACATATAACCGTCGGGGTGCCATGGCGGGCGCTGCGCGCCGCCGCCTGCTTACGCAGGCAGGATTTGAGCCTGCAAATCCTGTCACCCCGACCATCAGTCTTTCTTATCCCAAACATATAACCGTCGGGGTGCCATGGCGGGCGCAGCGCGCCGCCGCCTGCTTACGCAGGCAGGATTTGAGCCTGCAAATCCTGTCACCCCGACCAAAAAAACCTGACGACAAGTAGGCATCATACATTTTGGGAATATACGTTGTCAGTGCCTGATCTACTCTACAGTCATCTAAGAGCGCAATAAAAGCATGAAGGTATACAAAAATAATGAATCATGAACCATTTTGGAGAAGAAATTTGTAGAGTGTACCACAAATTGATAAAATGCACCCCTGCGAGGTTTCCGTCAAATCTTTGGGCTTCCGTCAAAAGATTGAGTAGGGGTGCATTTGCACACCCCGCCACTGTTATTTGCTTTTATCCTTGACAGCGTTGGCTATACTGTCTTTCCTTGCAGGAACTATTGGAATGCCTTTTTCTTTCAAGTATGAGGAATGGCTGCTCGTTGATTTTGTGTCAACAGCGATGACGGTCTTACCTTGCTCCAGAGCATAATCGATTTCTTTGCGGCTAACCGAACCTTCCCTTGTAGCGTTAGGTCTTGCGGGGATAAAAACAGTGCTTGCCGTATCAATCTTGTTGTGAATGTCGTGCATGAGATGATTGCCAGAGGAATCTAACGGGGCATCTGCAGATACCGACCTATCAGATGGTTTTAATCCTGCTTTTTCAACGGCAGATGCAATTTTTTCATAGTCATCTGAGCCGTCCCAACGATGAGCTATAAACGTGTTTTTCTGTGTCATTTCAATCTCTCTTTCTCAACCGATAATTGCCAGCACACTTAATGCGACATACAAAGCAGTAAATACAAATGGGAGAACCCTCTCAACATGCGATAACTGCCAATATGTTTTGAATGACTTGCCTTCTCCTAATACCATCCACTCATATTCATAAAGATTCAAAGGCAAGCACTTCTCAATATCTTGCAGCACACGGAATTTCCCTCTGTTCAATTGCCCATAACTCCTGATTGAGAAAAACCATATAAGCGCAAAAAGTACGCCGACGATAGAAACCAAGACGATATATTTGCCAAAATCGTCTTTGAACCAAGTAGCGACAGTAAGCAACGCAGCATTAGCACTAATGAAGAATGTGTTTGAAGCCGCTCTCCGCTGACTAATTCTGTCGGTAAGCTCGGTGTAAATCTTGTACTGCTCAAATCTGTATTTGCAATAATCCTCCGCTGACAATGGCAAACCAGCGTTGAACAGCACAATGGCATCACCGCTCATGCTGTCGGCCTTCTCATCCAGCTTTTTATCATTACGTTTCTGCATGCCAGCTATGTTTAGTCCCTTTCGCTTGCCAACGCTGTACAATAATATTCATGTATAGATTATACACCATGAGGAACCCCTCTGCATCGCCCCCACATTCTTCAGCTACTCAACAGCATCAATGCGACACCTGTCTAAACACGGCATAAATCGCATTATGGGAGCTTGCCGTTTGAAGTGCCGGAATCGTGGGAGTGGTGCAGACTTGATGATATCGGCACGTTTATTCGCGGATCCGGAATCAAACGTTCTGAAACAAAACCTTCAGGCATTCCTTGCGTGAGATACGGTGAGATTTACACGACCTACAACTTCAAAATGGTCGCCGCCGTTTCTTTTGTTGAATCATCATTAGCGGCGAACTCAAAGGACGTTCATACTGGCGATTTGCTGATGACCTTGACTGGCGAAACAAAAGAGGAAATAGGAAAGACCGTAGCCTTTATGGGTAATGAGCAGACTGTCATTGGTGGTGACCTTGCGGCTTTTTCGCATTACCATCAAGACCCGATGTATCTCTCGTACTTCATGAATTCCCCCTATGCGATCCAACAAAAGATGTTCTTGGGGACAGGCGACCTGATTGTTCATATCTCCTGTGAGCGATTATCGTCAATCCTTGTTCCTCTGCCACCCTTCGCCGAGCAACGCCGTATCGTCGCCGCAATTGAATCAGCCTTCGCTGTCATCGACGAAATCGAGCAAGCTAAAACCGACCTCAAAACAGCAGTTGAGCGTAGCAAACAGAAAATCCTCTCCCTCGCCATCACAGGCAAGCTCGTACCGCAAGACCCTGCCGACGAACCCGCAAGCGTCCTGCTGGAACGTATCCGGGCAGAGCGTGAGCAGCTGGTCAAAGCAGGTAAAATCAAGCGCGGCAAGGGCGAGAAAGCCGCGCCGATTAGTGTGGATAACTCTTATTATGAGAACTTGCCCGCTGGATGGGCGGTTTGTAGGTTGGATGAAGTGCTGGATTACGAGCAACCGACGCAGTACATTGTTGAATCAACCGCCTATAGCGATGAGTATGAAACACCAGTCCTGATTGCGGGCAAGTCGTTCATTATCGGCTACACAAACGAGCAGGCAGGAATTTGCTCTGACTTGCCTGTCATAATTTTTGATGACTTCACCACAGACAGCCGATATGTGGATTTTGCGTTCAAGGTAAAATCGTCAGCTATGAAGATACTGCGGTCTGGCTACGTCGATATTAAATACCTGTATTATTTCATGCAGACGGTGGAGTGCAACCACACGACTCACAAGCGCTATTGGATTTCTGACTTCTCGCAGAAACCCTTGGCTTTGCCGCCCATTGCGGAGCAAGGCCGTATCGTAGTCGCCATCGAAAGCGCATTTGAAATGCTGGACGAAGTCGTGGAGAACCTTAATTGAGGTTCTCCACAATGGCAGATAGGTGATGCCCTGCATCGTCTACGGCTGTTACTATACGGCTCTGCTCTGCAAGCGGTGGGCAAGAAATCATCATATTAAGCAAGTCCTCGCGGCTTATGCCGGGGATAATGCCTTTGGCGGTTGATGTGATTTGCTTGACGAATGAATCCATGACAATGCTTAGATAGTCAACGTTCAGTCCGCTCCGATTTCTGACCGCCATGATTTGGCGGGCGATATGAACCTCGCCTTGTGTGTTAATCCTCATTGCCCCAACCGTCCCCTTGCAAGTTACAAGCAAGTCGCCGTTTTGAGCGATTACTTTAGGTGCATTCGTCCAGCGGTTAATAAGCAGTTCGTCTTCCGTGAAGTTGCTTGCTCCCGTGATGTAGGGAATACCTACTTCATCGGACGAGTATTCAGACGGCGTTAAATCACGCCCAGAGAGCAAATCCCAATAATCTGATAAGCGATACCACG
>JAIRQA010000048.1 GCA_031256715.1 Coriobacteriales bacterium
CTACGCAAGAAAATCCGACCAGACTCTGCTCACTCCTATAACAGCCCTTGGAATATCGCCGCTGACTTCACCATAGACATGAGCTTTTCTGCTCCAGAAATTGCTACCATGCTTGAAAGCTATGAAGCTGACCATCATATCGGCATGAACATTCAGGAAATTTCTGAGCGTATCTACTACTATACAGGCGGTTATCCCTTCTTAGTATCAAGGATTTGTAAAACTGTAGCAGAACTACCGCTGGAGTGGACTATACAAGGGATAGATGAGGCTGAGCGATTATTGTTAGGTGATAATAATACGCTATTTGATGATATGATAAAAAATATTTTAGAAAACGAGAAATACTCAGACATGCTCAAAGATATGTTGCTCTGCGCACAGGAATACGACTTTGATACTCTTGCGCCAGAGATTAATCTTGGAGCAATATATGGTGTGCTAGTAAACAAAAATGGCAAGGCAGCTATATCAAACATCATCTTTGAGACCCGTATCACTAACTTCTTTCTTGCCATGCGCCAGCATACAAAAGAATACAAGGATCCACAAGCAGAAAGCTCGCTATTCATACATGATGGCAAGCTGGACATGAATGCGGTAGCTACACGCTTCTCTGCCTTTATGCACTCAGAATATCGTGATGAAGATGGTATCTTTATAGAGCGCCAAGCACGACTGTTATTCTTGAGCTTTCTTAAAGCTGTGATTAATGGCAGTGGCAACTATGCTGTAGAGCCACAAACTCGCGGCAACCGACGAATGGACATCGTAGTGTTTTTTGGTGGCAAAGAATACATCATCGAGCTTAAAATCTGGAGAGGCGAACAAGCCAGTCAAAACGCCTACGACCAACTTGCTGGATATCTTAATAGCAAAGGTCAAGCAGAAGGCTGGCTGATAAGTTTTGCTAACACACTTAAATCCCCCCGCGAAAGCCGCACCTTCAGCCACAACGGTTGTACGATACATGAGACGGTGATTGCTTATCGCGATAAGGAGTAGGCAAAAGGAAGCACCGTCTTTACCTTCACTAAAGAAACAATGGCATGAAGCAATTGCCATTGCCGCAGTTTGCGAATCAGCAATTTGGTATATGGCGCATGATGTATGATCTAAGAGCAGAAAAAATGGGTTTTTTGTGCCAGTAAGAGCAAGGTCAACAAAGAAAAACACAGCATAGCGCTACGCTACATGGCGCACCTCAAAAAAAATGGCGGAGAGGCAGGGATTCGAACCCTGGGTACGGGATCACCGCACAACGGTTTTCAAGACCGCCGCTTTCAACCGCTCAGCCACCTCTCCGTAGCCAAAAATTAATTATAACATCTAACTGCCTTGGCGGCAAATTGTCAGCTCATCTTTGACAGTTAGGACACCAATGTGTGCCACGACCAGCCACCCGCGTCTTTTCTATTGCTCTGCCGCATCTTGCACACGGGCTGCCAGCGCGATTAAAAACCTGCGCGTGCAAATCTAGATATTCTCCACGTTGTCCTAACCCATCAACGTAGTTACGCATTGTCGAGCCCCCATCGGCGATAGACTGCCGCATGCAACAAACAATAGATTCTGCAAGACGTTTAATATCTTTTTTGTTGAGAAGTGCCACCGCTCTTGCCGGATTTATTCCTGCCGCAAATAAACTTTCGTCAGCATAGATATTGCCAACGCCAGCGATGACACTTTGGTCAAGAAGAACTGCCTTTATTGGGCGCTTGGACGCTAATGGCAATGAGTCTCTAAATGTTTCCCACGTAAAATTGTCATCTAAGGGCTCAGGACCTAGGCGCCTGATGAATTCGTCGCTAGCTAAATCGCTTATTAGCATATACTTAAGATAGCCAAATTTTCTTTGATCGTTAAAGAATAAATGCGATTTGTCTAAGAAGTCAAATATAACTCTAGTAGATTTGTCTGGAAGCTGGCGCACCAAAGATGCTGATGGATACCCACCGCCAAAGCTGTTATCGCAACAGTCATTGCCGTCGCTATTATCTGTGTTCCCACTTTCGCTTTTGCCATTGGCATCATTTGGTTTAGTCCCTGATGTTGCCCTGAACACAAGCTGCCCGGTCATGCGTAGATGAATGGCAAGACAATGCTTGTTGTTAAGACAAATGATAAGCAGCTTACCCTGACGTTTAATATCATGTATTTTAGAGCCAATGAGCGACTCTTTAATGGCTGCATTAAATGTGGGAAAGCTACGTTGTACAAGCACTTGCACATCTGCAATCTGCTTGTTAATGATGGCGGCGTTCAGACCGCGTCTAATAGTTTCTACTTCTGGTAATTCTGGCATCATGAAAGT
The DNA here is from genome assembly GCA_031256715.1 of Coriobacteriales bacterium. Classification (GTDB taxonomy): domain Bacteria; phylum Actinomycetota; class Coriobacteriia; order Coriobacteriales; family UBA8131; genus JAIRQA01. The sequence continues at coordinate 2,315 of JAIRQA010000048.1, forward strand.
ATAGCGCAAGAGCGCCTCAAAGCTTTCTTAGCAAAGCTCTTAGTAAAGTCCATAGCAAAGTTCTTAGTAGGACGCGTAGTCTTGCAGTCATTGCAGTTGTTGTGGCTATTGCAGCACCAATAGCATGTCGCTCCTATGTTTGCAGATAAAAGCGTAGTCACACAATCATGCTAATCATGCTAATATTCAAGCTCGTAACCAAGTGGTGCCTAAAGTCAAGTTTAAATGTGTTATTGTGGTTATAATCGCGATTAACTGCTTCGTTGCAGAGGCATCTAGGATTTACAAACGGCAAAGTAGCGATTATGGCTCAGACCAAGACTTCAGAAAAAACGAATGGATTCAGGTGGATACAGACAACTTTTCAAATAAATCAGATGATGCTAATCAGGCTTGCATAAAGCAGACTCAAGCAGACGGGGCAACGCAGTTAACCCCTACAAGTGCGGCACTAGTACAGAACAACGCACAACAAGACACATCGCAGCAGGCGCGATCAACAGTCTCAACGGATACATCGCAGCAGGCGCGACCAAAAGACCCAACGCGCCTCGCAGATACAGCGCGTCTAACAGACCCAAAAGACCCAACGCGCCTCGCAGACACATCGCGTCTAACAGATCCAACAGACCCAACGGATACAACGCGCCTCGCAGGCACATCACGTCCACCGCGTCCATCTTGGCAGCGCCATGTTGCACTTTTTCTCATTGGGCAGGCCATCACACTTTTTGGCACTATGATAACCGGCTATGCCATAACCTGGTACGTGACCCTTCAAACGCAGTCAGGTGTCATGGTCATGCTCTTCTCAATAGCTATGATGGTGCCTATGGCCATCGCATCGCCTTTAGGAGGCGTATGGGCAGATCGCTACAACCGCAAATATCTCATTAATATTGTTGATGCAGCCATTGCTTTGGTTACGCTGGCGATGGCACTATTTTTCTCTGTGGGCATCCAGTGGATTGGTCTTTTACTTATCTGCACGCTTGCGCGTGGCTTTGGACAAGGCATCCAAATGCCAACAGTAACAGCAATCCTGCCCGACATCGTGCCAGCAGAGCAACTTGTGCGCATTAACGGCTTTAACTCTTCTATACAGTCGTTAAGTACATTTGCTTCACCTATGCTAGGTGGTGCATTAATGTCATTTTTTCCTGTGCAAGTGCTAATGTATATAGACGTTGTTACAGCAGCTGTAGGAATAGCAATCGTTTTCTTTTGTGTACGCACTCATAAAGGGTGGAGAAGAACGATTGAGGTTGCCGCTGCTTCTACAAAACCGAGCTTTAAACATGAGTTTATGGCTGGGTTGCGTTATGTGAAATCGCATCACTTTATTATGGCTTTTATGCTTATGGCCATCATCTTTAATGTCTTTGCCGTGCCCGCTGCACTTCTTACGCCTTTGCAGGTAACACGCGATTTTGGTGACGACCCTTGGCGACTTGCCGCAATTGAGGTTGTATTTTCTGTGGGCATGATGATAGGGGGCGCACTTATTGGCATTTGGGGAGGTTTTAAGAATCGCATTTTTACAATGGCCCTTGCGACACTACTCTTTGGCCTTGGCACTGTGGGGCTTGGCCTGCTAGACAACTTTTGGGTATATCTGGCATGTATGACTTTTGTGGGTATTACCATGCCGATATTTAACGCGCCCATGATGGGCATTATGCAAGAGAAGATCGACGCCGATTTTATGGGGCGTGTGTTTTCTGTGTTTATGATGTTAAGCTCGCTTGCCATGCCAATAGGTATTGCTGTGTTTGGTCCTTTTGCAGATGTCATTCCTATAGACTGGCTATTAATTGCGACAGGTTTTGGCATAGCACTATTGGCAATTTATCTCATAGCCAATAGGCATTTGCGCAAAGCCGGGGTTCCCGCTTCTGCTATCAGCTCGGCTGTAGATTCTGAAGCGGCTTCTGTTGTTAAGCCGGCTGAAGCTTCTAATGCGGCTTCTGCTGTTAAGCAGGCAGTAGATTCCGCTGCCGATTCAGAACAGTGAATTTACGTAACGCATCATACTTATCATGCAGTATCAGTTATTATTAAGAGCTCTACGTTACTAGAAAGGCCATAAGTTTAATGAGTAGCAAAACCAACAAATGCAACGCCCGGCCCAGTTGGGACGACTATTTTATGAAGATTGCCGAGGAGGTCGCCAGTCGTACTACATGTTTGCGGCGCAGCGTAGGAGCTGTGCTAGTAAAGGATAAGCGTATACTGGCAACTGGCTATAACGGTGTGCCATCGGGCATCCAGCACTGCCTAGACCGCGGATGTTTGCGAGAGCAGCTTGGCATTCCTTCTGGAGAAAGGCACGAGATGTGCCGCGGTTTACATGCCGAGCAAAACGCCATTATTCAGGCTGCTCGTTACGGCATTAATATAGATGGCTGTGTAGTTTATTGCACCACAAAGCCATGTGTGCAATGCACAAAGATTCTTATAAATGCAGGCGTTACAGAGATTATTTATAAAGGCGGCTATCCAGACGAGCTCGCCGATGAGATGTTAGCAGAAAGTGGTATAGAGGTACGTGTGCTGTCTTAACCATTAATAGCACATCAGACATGTGTTAACGTGTTGCTCACAGATTCGTCAAGCAGAATTGGTGCAACACTTGTGTTAATGCATTGGTTTTCTCAACATAAAAAAATGGTACAGAATAGCGGGTGAACGGATAGCGATTGCGTTGTCACAACCGCTCGCCCGATACCTGTAAGCCTGTCACAAATACATGCTCGTGATAAGGCCTGGCATCTGCTAATATCGTTTCGCTTGTGTTTAGTGCGTTTTGTGTGAGTTTCGCGCAAATCGTTGCAGGCAGGTATTGGTTTGGTGTAAGTGCGACTTTTGGCAAATAAGGGCGAAAACGATGATTCTTGCAGTGGTTTTTGGTGCCTTGACTGGGCTTGTTGGCGTAGTCCCGCTGCTGGTTTCTAGGCACCTTGCCATTCGCGGCAACCGTAAGCAGCGCGAGAGTTCTATAACTATAGGGCTTGTTTGTGTGCTGGTAAGTTTGATTCTTATGGGTGCTGCCTTGGTGGTTGTATCGCAGCTGGCGCAGGATGTTTTTCTGCCGTTTGCAGTAAGTGTGCTAGCAACTTTTTTTGTTGGCTCTATCGTGCTTATGATTATCGGTTTTAGGCAATAGCAGCAAGAGAGGACAAGACATTGGGACCGCTTGACGAACTTGGTCATCATATCGAGGAGCTCTTAAAAGATCTTGGCGGTATGGACATGTTTAATTTTGGTTGGGGTTCAATTACAACCTACTCAGTATGGATTATTATTGCCCTTGTAGTTTGTTTAGTTGTCTTTCTTGTCGTTAAGAGCCGCATGCGTCTGGTTCCAAAAATGGGACCCGTCGCGGCAATTGAAGCGACTGTAGATTATATTCGCAAGGATATTGGTCATGGGGTCTTGGGTAGCAAAGAAGCGGTAGACCGCCATATGCCTTTCATCTTTACAGTCTTCTTTTTTATTCTTGGCGCCAATCTTATAGGTCTTATACCTGGTGCTAAGGCAGCATCTGGAACTTTTTCTGCCACATTAGTCTTGGCTCTTATCAGCTTTATTTATTTTAATTATTACGGCATCAAACATTCAGGTGTCTTACATTACGTAAAAAACATTGCACCGGCAGGCATCATGCCAGGGCTAAACATCGCTGTATGGCTCATAGAACTGATGTCGTTGTGTCTGCGCTTAGTAACGCTTTCTGTGCGTTTGTTTGCCAATATGTATGCTGGTCACATTGTGCTTGGCGCTTTTTCTATACTTACCACATTATTTGTTTTCCCTGTGATAAACGAGTTTACTTTGGCAAACCTTGCTCAGGGTTCGGTTTCTATCGCCTGGATGGTTTTGCTTATAGCCATGTACGCTATGGAACTTTTGGTGGCGTTCATTCAGGCCTATGTGTTCTCGTTACTAAGTGCGGTTTATGTAATGTTGGCAACAAGTGAGCACTAAAGCGATGCGAGTACTAAAGTAGTTTAGTTGGTTTTTTCCGAACTAGGGTTCGGTAGAAATAGGTTTCGTAGATCATTTAGCCACAACAGCAAAATGGTCATAAGTTAAGCGGCAGCCGCAAGGTTTGCCATAGATTTAGGAGGAACAGTGGAAATTGCAGGAAGCCTTTCAGTTATTGGTTATGGTCTCTCGGTTATTGGTGCTGGTGTAGGCGTAGGTCTTTCCGCCTTGGGTGCAACCCAGGCACAGGCACGTCAACCAGAGATGCAGTCCAAGATCTTCACCACGTTCATCATGGGTTGCGCTTTTTCTGAGGCGTTGGCGCTCATCGGCTTCGTTCTTGCCCTCATCAAATAAAACGCACTGATGGTTAAGCGATTTGTTGGACAGACCGTCACGCATAACTGGAGGTAAGAAGTGAAGCGAACATTTGGCCATAAGGCTGGGATAGCAGGTGCCTCGGCGGCGCTTGCAGCATCTGCCTTAACGATGCTGGCCTCGCCTGTTCTCGCTTTTGCTAGCGAAGCAACAGAGGCGGCCGCAGAGTCAGAAGAGAACCCTCTGGCACTATTAATCCCCAATCCTGGCGAGTTTATACCCATGCTCGTTGGCTTTATTGTGCTTTGGATTATCTTGGCAAAGGTGGGTTGGCCCACCATTACTGCTATGCTAGACAAAAGAGTTAATACGATTAAAGACTCGTTAGAGCAAGCAGAGGCAGCTAAGGTAGAGAGCGAACGACTTTTAGCCGAGCACAAGGCACAACTTGAGGATGCCAAGAAGCAGGCGGCGCAAATTATCGCTGATGCTAAGGTATCGGCGGAATCTATTCGCGCCCAGATTCAGGCTAAAGCACAAGATGAATCTAGTGCTATGATTGCCAAGGCGCAAGCGGCTATTCAAAGCGAGAAAAAAGCTGCCATTGCAGAGCTGCAAAGCTCTGTTGCAGACTTAAGTGTGGCAGTTGCGGGACGCGTTGTTGGTCAAGACCTCAGCGATGCACAACACCGTAAGATAGTTGAGCACTACCTTGCGGAAGCTGGGAGCTTCGATGTCAACTGATCGCACACTTGCAAAGGCTGCATCGCAGGTTTACGCTGCCAATTTGTTAGAGGCATCAAAAGCCAAGGGTAACATTTTAGAGATTACTGCAGAGATGGAACAGATCTTCTCGACTGTAATAGGAAATGTCGACCTTCGCAATACTTTGTCAGATCATGCGATTCCTGTAACCACTAGGCAATCTATAGCCTCTGAGGTTTTTGCAGGCTATGATGAGGTATTATTGGCGGTTTTTTCTGTGATAGTGCAACGCAATGACATTATGTTGCTGTCACGTGTCGCAGAGGCTTATTTAGAGCTAGCAGAACAAGCTTTAGGTGCGATAATTATAGATGTTACCACTGTTGTGAGCTTAGACGATGACTTGCGGCGTATTATTAAAGATAAATATGCTGCTCAGTTGGGCAGCGATGTTATTTTGCGTGAGCATGTAGATAAGGGCATATTGGGCGGTATCATCTTAAGCACCCATGGCCGACGCATAGATGCCAGTGTTGTCTCGCAATTAGAGAATGCCCGCGTTACACTAAGCAAGAGGAATTAGGAAGGTAATAAAGATGGCAGAGATTTCCGCCAATACCATTGTCGAGGTGCTGCAAAAACAGCTCGATGCCATTAAGACCAGCGTAGACTCACGCGAGGTTGGAACGGTTATTCAGGTCGGTGACGGTATTGCCCGCATTGATGGTTTAAAAGGCGCCATGTCAGGCGAGCTCTTAGAGTTTGTTGCCGCTGGCGGCAAGAAAGTCTTCGGTCTGGCGCAAAACCTTGAAGAGGACGAAGTTGGCGCTGTGCTTTTGGGCGATGTTACCGCCATTAAGGAAAACGATCAGGTGCGCACAACAGGTCGTATCGTTGAGGTTCCTAGCGGTCGCGCTTTCCTTGGACGCGTGGTTAATCCCTTAGGTGAGCCTATTGATGGTAAAGGCCCTATAGAGGCAGAGGGCATGCGTCCTGTAGAGTTTCGTGCCCCTGGCGTTATCGAGCGTCAAGGCGTTAATGAGCCAGTTCAGACAGGCGTATTAGCTATAGATTCTATGATTCCCATTGGCCGTGGTCAACGCGAATTGATAATTGGCGATCGCCAAACTGGTAAAACCGCCATTGCTGTAGATACCATCATTAACTCTAAGGGCAAGAACCTCATTTGTATTTATGTAGCAATTGGTCAAAAAGCTTCTACTGTCGCAACTGTTGTAGAAACATTAGAACGATATGGCGCTATGGAGTACACCATTGTTGTTTCGGCCAGTGCATCTGACTCTGCTCCATTACAATACATCGCACCGATGGCCGGTGTGGCAATGGGTGAGTTCTTTATGTATAATGGCGAGGATGGCAAGCCTGCTTCAAAAGAAAATCCTGGACGCCATGTACTCTGTATTTATGACGATCTTTCAAAGCAGGCAGTTGCTTATCGTCAGATGTCACTCACCTTACGTCGCCCGCCAGGACGTGAAGCATATCCTGGTGATGTCTTTTATTTGCATTCACGTCTACTTGAGCGTGCTGTTAAACTTTCCGAGAAAAACGGATCTGGTTCACTAACGGCGCTGCCTGTTATAGAAACTCAGGCAGGAGATGTTTCTGCTTATATCCCAACTAACGTTATTTCTATTACCGATGGTCAGATTTTCTTGCAATCTGATCTTTTCTTCCAGGGTCAGCGCCCTGCAGTTAACGTAGGTATTTCTGTTTCGCGTGTTGGCTCGTCAGCACAGATTAAAGCAATGAAACAGGTTGCTGGCTCGTTGCGTCTAGACTTAGCCGCTTATCGCGAACTGCAGGCATTTGCTCAGTTTGGTTCGGATTTAGATAAGGCTACTACAGACCAACTAGCTCGTGGCGCGCGCATGACTGAACTGCTAAAACAGGGTCGCTATGTGCCCATGCCGGTAGAAGAGCAAGTCATGGCTGTCTTTGCGGGTAACAATGGCTTTTTGGATAGCATTCCTGTGTCAGATGTTGTGCGCTTCCGTGAGGAACTTTTACAGTACCTTCGCGCTACACGTCCAGAGATAGGCACCGCCATTCTTATGGAGCAAAAGATTTCGGACGAGACATCTGACAAGCTTAAAGAGGCAATAGCTGCATTTGCAAATCAGTTCTCTACGTCGGAAAAGGCATAGGAGAGGTCGGGGAGAAACTGATATGGCAAACCTCCGCGACATAAAGAAGCGGATAACATCGGTAGAGAGTACCAAGCAAATTACTCGTACCATGGAGATGGTGGCTACGGCAAAGATTCGCCGTGCAACAGATCGCATAGTGGCCGCGACGCCTTATGCGACAGCCATGGTGGAGGTGTTGCAGGCTATAGCCAAGCGCACTTCTGGCGCTCAGAGTCCTCTTTTGGCTGAACATGCCGAAGTAAAGAAGGTCGCTGTTATAGTCATTGCTTCCGACAAGGGCTTGGCTGGTGGCTTTAATTCAAATGTGCTGCGTGCAGCAGAACGTTATATAAGAGAACTTGTTGCAAGCGGCACAGAGTTTGAGCTTATTGCCTGTGGTAAAAAAGCACAAGCATACCTTAACTACCGTAAGTATCCTATTTCGCTTACATTTCGCGATCAGAGTGCTGATCCTCAATCTGCACAGGCGCGCGAGATTGCTAGCTTAGTTATAGACGAGTATACTAGCGAAAAGATTGACAAGGTCGTTGTCTTTTACAATCATACTAAAAATGTTGCCGATCAGGTGCAGACTTCAGAGCAAATACTGCCTATAGAGTCTGTAACATATCACGAGGTCGGCGAAGGCGAGTCTGAGGCTGTTTATACCGACGAGTCTGCAAAGGCAGCTGCGGCAAAAAGCGCAGCGCTTACAGATGCTCGTGTTGCGGCTGCCGATATCTCGCAGGCAGATGAGATGGCAGACTTCGATTACGAGCCATCTGCCGAGGACGTCTTGGCAGTACTATTGCCTTCTTATGTTGAGACACGCATTTTTCATGCTCTGCTTGATTCTGCAGCTGGCGAGCAAGGCGCTCGTCGTAAGGCAATGAAGGCTGCTACAGATAACGCAACGGAAATGGTGACGACGCTGACAAGAATCTATAATAGTGTACGTCAGGGAGCAATCACCACAGAGATAACAGAGATTGTTGGCGGCGCTGCCGCTTTGGAGGAATAAGACATGGCAGAAAAGGATAAAGCTATGAATGTTGGTCGAGTAGTGCGAGTAGTAGGTCCGGTTGTGGATGTAGAGTTTCCTGCCGAGTCTATTCCGCCCATTTACACCGCTTTAAAAGTAAGTACGGAGTCACCCATCGGTGCTATTGAGCTTGTGCTGGAAGTAGAGACACATCTTCCTGGCAATCTGGTGCGCACCGTTGCCATGAGCTCTACAGATGGCCTTCAGCGTGGTGTAGAGGTTGTAGATACTGGCAATCCCATTATGATGCCTGTTGGCGAACAAACTCTTGGTCGTATCTGGAATGTTACAGGTGAGCTGATAGATGGTGGCGAGGCGCCAAAGATTGACACCTATTATCCCATTCATCATGCAGCACCTGCCTTTGATGAGCTTACGACATCTACAGAGGTCTTCGAGACTGGCATTAAGGTTGTCGATTTGCTTGAGCCCTATATTAAGGGTGGTAAAACTGGTCTATTTGGTGGCGCGGGTGTTGGCAAAACAGTTATCATTCAGGAGCTTATTAACAACCTCGCACAGGAACATGGTGGTACGTCGGTTTTTACAGGTGTAGGCGAGCGTACTCGTGAGGGAACTGACCTTTATAATGAGATGAGTGAATCTGGCGTTATTAAGAAAACTGCGCTTATCTATGGGCAGATGAACGAGCCTCCAGGAGCACGTTTGCGTGTTGGTCTTTCCGGTCTTACCGCAGCCGAGTACTTCCGCGATCAGGGTCAGGACGTATTGCTCTTTATTGATAATATTTTCCGCTTTACTCAAGCGGGTTCTGAGGTTTCGGCGTTGTTAGGTCGTATGCCTTCTGCCGTGGGCTATCAACCTACGCTCTCTACAGAGATGGGTGACTTGCAGGAGCGCATTACGTCTACAAAAACCGGTTCTATCACTTCTGTGCAAGCTATCTATGTGCCTGCCGATGACCTTACAGATCCGGCGCCGGCTACCGCATTTATTCACTTAGATGCCACAACAGTTCTCAGCCGCTCCATTGCCGAGTTAGGAATCTATCCTGCTGTAGATCCGTTGGCATCTACATCTCGTGCTCTTAGCGCCGAGATTTTAGGTGATGAGCACTATCGTGTTGCAGTTACAGTTCAGGAAGTTTTGCAAAGCTATTCTGACCTACAGGACATTATCGCTATTCTTGGCATGGACGAGCTTTCTGAAGAGCAAAAGCTTACAGTTAGCCGCGCACGCAAGATTCAGCAATTCCTTGGTCAACCTTTTCATGTAGCAGAGGTATTCACTGGTACTCCCGGAAAATATGTAAAGCTGGAAGATACAATACGCAGCTTTGCGGCAATTATAGATGGCGAGTGCGATGATATCCCTGAGCAGGCATTTCGTTACAAGGGTGCCATCGAAGAAGTTTATGAGGCTGCCGAGAAGCTTAAAGGCTGAGCTTAAGCCTGCGAATTGGCTTAACGCATTATAAGGTTTTAACGGCTTTTTGGTTTTTTAATAACTACTAGTAGCTTTTGATAGCTCGTGTGCCTGTATTAACAGCCTTGCCGTTTTGGTCTGTATTTGAGTTGTTTTTACTGTAGTTGCGTTAAGAACTATCAAGGACTTTTGCTATATATTTTGCAACGTTACGATCAATCATTGCATTTTTTTGTTGAGAGGTACAAACTGTGATTTGCGACATAGTAACACCAGAGAAGATGCTCTACTCCGGAGAGGCTGTTTTTGTTAGCGCTCCAGCGGCAGAGGGCGAAATTGGTTTTCTTGAGGGCGCTGCGCCATTAATGAGCACGCTTAAACGTGGCGAGGTACGCATAAAAGAAAGCGATAGTAGTGATTCTGTACACTTTGCTGTTGCTGGCGGCTATCTAGAGTCTGATGGGCGAAAAATTGTTGTCTTAGCCAATCATGCCATGAATGTTGCCGATGTAGATGTCGAGCTCTCGCGCAGCCGTATCGCAGAAAATGAAAAGCGCCTCTTAGAGTTATCACCAGATGATTCTAGGCGTGCATTTTGCAATGAAGAGATTTCTTGGCAGAAACATCTTATAGCTTTAAGTGAGCGCTAACGAATACTAGAGAGCTTTAGGAATCCGCGGGAGAAAGTTAAGGAGTCGCAGCTTGCTGAAGACTGTCTTGCGCTTTGATAATAGCATTTATGAATGATAGTAACTTTTCTGTAAGTATTTAGTAAAATTTTTCTTGTTATAATGATGGGCGTGCCTTTTGAGGCGCGTCCATTTGCGATTAATTGGCACTTTTTGAGGCAAACAAAGGAAGTCATGGATAAAGAAGTCATTAAAGTACGAGGTGGTAACCGTCTTTGTGGCAAGGTACATATTAGTGGCGCAAAAAATTCTGTATTAAAACTTATGGCTGCTAGCATACTAGCAGATGGCACATCTACTATCACCAATGTTCCCAACATCTCTGATGTTCATATGATGGCTGAAGTTCTGGAACATCTGGGTGCTCATGTTAGTCCCTTGCAAAATGGAAGACTGAGCATTGATGCAAGTAAGGTTGAGCCAAAAGAGACACCCTATGACCTTGTTAACAAACTACGTGCATCAATTGCGGTATTAGGACCTTTACTCGCACGTTTTGGCGAGGCAACTGTATCTATGCCTGGAGGTTGTCTGATAGGCTCTAGAAGCATAAATATGCATTTGGATGGGCTTGCAAGTCTAGGCGTGACAAATGAATTAGTGCGCGGCAACATTGTTGCACGAACAAAGTTGGGTACTCTTAATGGCGCGAATGTTCGTTTGCCATTTGCTAGCGTTGGCGCTACCGAAAACTTGATGTTAGCCGCGACGCGCGCGCAAGGAATTACGACTATAGAAAATGCTGCGCGTGAGCCAGAGATTGTTGACTTAGCTAATTTTCTTATTCAGATGGGAGTAAATATTGTGGGTGCCGGTTCACCTACAATTTGTGTTTATGGCGCCGAGTGTATTTTACCGGTGCAAGAATATAAGACTGTAGGAGACCGTATAGAAGCAGGCACATATCTTGTTGCGGGTGCCTTAACGGGTGGCCCCATTACCGTTACTGGTGTTTGCCCACAACACTTATTAATGCCTTTGCGCAAACTGCGTGAATTTGGTTGTCATTGCGAGTGCTCAGATGATGGTGTAGACAACTCGAGCATAACCATTAGAGGCATAGACTTAAAAGAAGGAAGTACTCGTTTGAAGCCTACCGATATTCAGACGCTTCCGTATCCTGGCTTTCCCACAGACTTACAACCGCAATTTATGGTACTTGCTGCCATTGCTAACGGTAGTTCGGTGATAACAGAAAATGTCTTTGAAAACCGCTTTATGTTTGCAAATGAGCTTAACCGTATGGGTGCAGAGATTTCTATAGAGGGGCACCATGCGCTAATTAAAGGAGTCAGAAATCTTTCTGGTGCTCCGGTAGAAGCCTCTGATCTTCGAGCTGGAGCCGGTCTTCTGCTTGCAGGATTGGTGGCAGAGGGGACAAGTATAGTTAACAAAATTGGTCACATCGACCGTGGCTACGAACAAATTGTCGATCGCCTTGCCGCATTAGGTGCAGATATAGAGCGCTTAACGCTTTAGAGCCAAGATATGTGTGCTAAAGCCTAAAGTTTGGTGCAACTGCAGGGAGCTTGTCACTTTTGCCTATGCAAAATTTCTATGCAAAATGGGCATTTGCTAGTGCGCCCAGCATCTTATTGTCTAGATTGTCCAGTTAAGCTTGAGAAGAAAATCTATGCAAATTTTGCTCTTACTACGGTATCTTATTAGGGCAAAAGCCATGGGCTATCGGCGTTCATGAACTCACTTATGGGCTCGGGAACAACGATTTCTTTGTATTTTTTTTGTATGTAGGCGTCATCTGGCTGAATAATGTCATGAGCTTCTCCCATGAACCCAGGTGGAGTCACTGGTGTGCTTAGCCTGATAAAATAGTTGGCGTATGGGATAATGTCATCAGAGGTTAGATGAGGAAGCTCCATGAGCCAATATCGTATAACCCCAGTTAGTCCGTTAGCAATATAACGAAAAAGCAAAGAAACACTTTCTTTGCTCATATGTGGGTTGTCGCGCTCCCAGTCTAGGCGATATGTATCATATAGATGGTCTATAACTCGGTCTATGAAGTTGCTCTTGCCGCTTTCGTAAGATACGCGTACCAGAGTTTTGTTTTCTTCAGCAAAACGAATTAGTGTGGGTGTAACAGCATAGATATTAGGCGGCACAGCGCGCAGTTGTTGCTGAAAGCCAATAAAAAGATCATCTTGCATGCAATGAAGTAAATGAAAGGTGTTGTCATAGTAACGGTAAAAAGTTTGTGGTGTGAGCCCTGAGCAATCCGCAATCTCGGAAGCTGAGATTTCCGAAACCTGTTTTGTCTCCATCAGTTTTATTAATGTGGCAAACAGAGTACGCTTTGTTTGTAGTTGGCGTTTATTTTTTGGTGGTGCGTACATGGCAGCTGCTCCTTTTTGTTAATGTGACTAAAAAACAAGCATTTTTTATATTAGCAGTTTGTGCAAAAATACACAATATCAATACATAATAATCAAGCGAAATACTACAATTTGCAGTTACTATGGTTACGCTACACCGTCACGAACGAGACAACGTTAGTCTGTGATGGTCGCGCGCCGCACTCACCATAATGAATTACGCTACACCGTCGTGTACGAAACAATGCGGCTGTGATGGTCGTGCGCCGCACTCATCATAACAAGTTACACTGCACCGTCGTGAACAAGACAAAATGGGGCTTATAGCTTAAGCTCGCTTCTCTGTTTAAGTTATTTGTGATCTACATCCCTACTTGTTATTCAGAAGCTGTTTGAAGTCTGACAGCATGTCGTGAGCTAATGCTATGCGTAAGACCTCGATGTTTGAGCTTGCGCCCAGTTTAGCATATAGCGATTTAAGCACGGTTTTTACGGTATTTACAGAAAGATATCTAGTTGCCGCAATTTCTTCGCGAGAAAGTCCCTGACAGATGTCATTAAGAAGCTCGCGTTCACGTTCAGAAAGATTGAAGTCAACCTGTATGTTGTATTTCTTGCGCACATCAGCTGCGACAATCGCGGTCTTCTTAATATAAGATGATGCGCGACGGTCGATGTCTGTAAGCCATTTGCGTGGTATGGTGCATGAATCACTTGCAAGTGCCAGGCGCACAAGCGAGCGCGTGAGCTGGCCATTCTCGACATAAGGCATAACTAATTCGCCATTAAATGTTAGTTCGTAGGAACTTTGAAAATCGTCAAGGGCACCTTTTGCGTCGCCCATGCCATTGCGAGCCATTGCACAAAAAGTACGGCGTACCAGCTCGCAGAGCAAAAAACGTCCATCGCCAGTATCAAAGCTAGGAAGTTGCAGGACAGCGTATGCGTCATCGAAGCGTTTGGCAGCAATTAGGCATTGCGCTCTGGTTATATTATCACGAATAATCAAGTTGTTGTCATAGTCTTCATAAAGTGATGGTTGGCTTAAAAATGAAGGAACCATGGGCAAGATGTTTAGTGCAGAATAGAATATGGCAAGAATATAGCCACAAAATAAATTGCCTCGTAAAAAAGAAGACTTCCCGACATCTTTAGAGGTCTTCTCGAGCAGCTTTTCTATGGCAGGATAATCGCCATCTACAAGCGCAGCTTTAACGGCATAGAAAATTGCTGAGGCTTCTATTTCATATTGTTTGCGACTTGCTGCCTTTGTAATTGCCATGGCGGCAAAGCGACGCGCAGCGGCGATGTCACCTCGAAAAAAGGCAATTTCTGATTCTAGAAGGTCATCGTATCCATAGTAATAACCATCAAGTGGAGCGAAATTATCAAGCGCCATTTTGTGAATATTGCTAGCAAATTCATCAATTTCATCTCTTTTGGCGCCAATACCAACAAAACAAACAAAGGAACGCATTACTGGATAGTTAAGTTGTTCAGATGACGTTATTGGAATCGCACATCTGTTAGCAATCTCTCTTGCCTTGCTTGTCCAAGCTGCAAAATCGTAAACATGAGTAAATGTGCAGGAGTGCACTCTTGTGTAGTTCATGCAATTATATAATGAGAATAACATTATGTTAATTAGCAGCTCCATGTCTATAGCGTTTTCCGAACTTTCTGTATCTTGCTTGTGATAAGCATCACTTAGCTCTTTGTCGCTTATTGGCACTTTGGCACCGTTGTTAGAAGTGTGTAAGGTGTTATCTTGGGGCGCGTCTCCCTGAACGGTTTTTACTGCCGCTTTGAAATCCATATCTTTGTGTAAGGCTTTGTTTTGGGATGCGCCTTCCTGAACAAATAATGCTTCCTTGGCTTGTTCCCAATAGTTAATAGCTTCCAGCGTGCGATACTCTGCTTCTTCGTAGCGCTCTAAGCTAACAAGAAAGCGCGAAGAGAAAACATCTTTCATTAGCCGCAGACAAAATCTGGGATCATCGGCAGTTGATGTGGGTAAAGCCAGACTATCTAGAATGTCTAAATAGAACTTAGATGAGCTGCGGTTAAGCATAATTGGAAGATGAAGCAGGATGTCCAGCATCTGGTCGTAGTCTTTTAGTTTTGCTAAGAAAAAAAACGCTCGCCGCGAAAATCCCTTGCGCTTGCTCCAATCGGCACCGCAGCGAAAGACTGCTCGCTTTTCTTCTTCGCTGAGCAAGTGCTGAATTCCTTCTAGAAATTCTAACAAAAAAGAGTGCATGCGATAGCTTTTACTTATACTGTTGTAATCCATAAGGCCTAGCGATTGCCAAGGTTTTGCGCGAAACTTAAAAGCATCGCATTGTGACAAGAGGTCGTCAGCAATCTCTAGCGAAGGTCGAGCGACTAAAGATAAAGAAAGTATGTCTTTACGTGTGTTAATGGTAAAGCGCTTGGCGCTCTCTTCGTATAAATAGGCAAAAACCATTTCTCGCGCCGTTTTGTGGTAATTTTCCGATTCCTGACTAACAAGTAGTGCCATTACGTAATGCTTAATTGCCCAGACCCAGCCTTCGGTGGTATCAACGATCTGCTGGATGTCAAATGGGCTAATTGAAATGCCATTGTGCTGCATTAACTGGCAGGCTTCTTGGAAGTCAAAGTCAAGGTCGCTATTTTGCAATAAGGCATAATGCCCGCGATCGAAAAGACTAATCATTTCTTTGCCATTTTTAGCAATTCTTTTTGGTCCAGCATCTGATAATGGCGAAATACGAGAGAGTATAAGTACGCAAACATTGACTGGTCTATTGCAAACGAGTTGTCGCATGAATGTTAATACAGAAATGTTTTCTAGTACATGAAAATCATCAAATACGAGCACGATGTCATTGTCTTTACGTAAATTGCCTACAGGCTCTATATCTTTTGGGGCGGTTCCTGCCGGTTCGTTTCCTACAGGCTCGTAGCCTGCCGGTTCGTTTCCTACAGGCTCGCTGTTTACATGAACGTTGCCAACATATTCGGCGCGACTAGACTCGTTGCCAACATATTCGGCGCGACTAGACTTGTTGTTGGCAGTTTTGCTGTTCGCATAAGCGTTGTCTTCTGCCTTAACGTCTAGAGGTATATCGTCGCCACTAAGTCTTAGCTTGCCAAGCATAGAAACTGCCGCACACATTAACTTGTCGTTTTTGGGAAAACCACTAGAGAGCAACTCATCAACTTGGTGTTTGCTTGCTCCTGCTTTAAGCAAAGACAGACAAAATTCCGACCAAAATTGCACAGGCTCGTTGCAGTTATCGCAAAAAGAAAGCCATGCGACAATTCCCGTGTGGTTGTTAAGGCAGTCCCGAACAGCTTGAGTTTTGCCGCTGTCTGCACTTGCCGCAACATAAACGGTGCCTTTCTGCATGGCATTTTGGATGCTTTCTGTTACCCTCGGTCGAAAAATACTTTCGATTTCCTGTTTGTTCTTCGTTTTTCTCACCACTAAATTACATCTTCATGATTGTATACCCACAATTCCTATACGGGATTATAACAAATTTCACCCATTAGGGTGATACACAATCGGTGAAAAAAGGTTCATTATTATCTTTGAGGCTACCCCGACATAAATCGCAAAAAAAACACTCAGTTGGGGGAGGACTTGCGGAGAAGGGCTAAGGGCGCAAGCTTTTCTCCGCGAAAAAATTGTATGAGTGCTAAAACGGTGCCAAAGCAGCGTAAAAGTTGGCTTTAAAACATCGTTAACGCTGGTGTAAAACCGGCACAAAAAGCGTAAAACAGATTCGGGGGCGGTTAAAATGGATGCTCAAAACAAAAGCGACAGTAAAGTTGCCATCAATTGTGGCGATGGCAAGGATTCAAGCAAAGGTACAGTTAAAGAGCGCATAAATAATGCCAGCAAAAAGCCGCAGGCGGTTCGCTTGCGCATATTTCTTATCATCATTTTTACAATGCTCTTGATTGTTGGCATAGGTATGAGCAGTAGCCTAAGTATACTTACGCCCAACATGCAAAATGCAGTAAAAGACGAACTTAGGCTGATTGCCAATATGGGTGATGAGCTAGTTTCGGGAGAGATACGCATCCTTTGTATGGACGCCGACTATATTGCACAAAGGTTGAAGTTATCGCCAAAGTCAGAATGGCAATCGATTTTAGAGGAAGAAATGCATCGCTTTGACAATAGTTTTCTGTCCCTTACTGTTCTTGACCGAAAACAAGCTTTATTTTGGGCGGGCGATTATCCTACATCATCAAAGCTACTAGACGAGCCTTATTTAAAGAGGGCATTTGCCGGCGATACTGTGCTATCTACAACCAGAGAAGAAGCGGATGGAACACTAACGGGACACGCCTGTGCGCCCATAGATGCAAATACTGTTCTTTCGGCAACGATGGATGGTTTATATTTTCAGAACTTGCTAGGCGATTTTGATATTTGGAACTCTGGTGGAATTTTTGTCACAGATGAGAATGGCATTCTTATTGCCAGCAATGTTGAGGGCTGCGTAGAAAATCGCTGCAACTTTCACTTTCTTTTAGAACACGAGTCATCATCAGAAAGCGCAGACTATGCCTCTATGCTTATGGCCAATAACGACAGTGGCGTAGAGATTCTTGAGCTAGATGGAACCGACCTCGTTTTTTCATTTTGTAAGGTAACCGATTCCGGCACAGGTTGGTTTGTAGGTGCGCTTGCTCCATTAGAAGAAAGCCCTATAGAAGACACTAACACCAGTGCGTTATTGGCAATTGCTGTTTGCTTGGCTCTGAGCATCATTGCGGCTGCAATTGCGTCTAAGCTAATAGAGAAGCCATTTTTAGAAGCGCATGCAGCCGAGCGCAAGGCAGCGTTAGCAAGCGAAGCTAAGAGCGCATTTTTGGCCAATACCAGTCATGAAATGCGCACACCCCTTAACGCCATAATCGGCCTGACCGAGTTAATGCTTTCTGTAGAGGAGATGAACGCAACCGTGCGAGCTAATGCAGAGAAGGTCTACAGCGCCGGCGTCACACTACTTGGAATAATTAACGATATCTTGGATCTTTCTAAAATGGAAGCTGGAAAGCTGGAGGTTGTGCCCGTAGATTATGACACCCCAAGCTTAATAAACGACATTGTTGCGTTAAACATTGTGCGTATTGGCTCTAAGCCTATAGAGTTCAAGTTAAACATAAGTCCTGATTTGCCTTGTAGGCTCTTTGGTGACGACTTGCGTGTTAAGCAGGTTTTTAATAATCTTTTGTCTAATGGATTTAAGTATACGCGTGAGGGGTATGTAGAGCTTTCTATCTCGCATGAGATTATTTGTGATTGCTATGGCAGTCGCGACGACAGCCGCGACAGCCGCGACAGCCGCGACAGCCGCCACGACGCCAACAGCCGCGACAGCCGCCGCGACAACGGCCACGACAACGGCTGCAACAACGACCGCGCCAATAGCCGCGACGCCAACAGCCACGCCGACAGCTGCCGCGCCAATAGCCACGCCGACAGCCACAACAACCGCGACGACCGCCGCGACAGCCGCCACGACAACAACCGCGACGGCGATCATTGTGATGTTTGGCTTGTTGTGAGCATCGCCGACACAGGGATTGGTATCAAGCCCGAACACATAAAGAAGTTGTTCAGTGATTATAGCCAGGTAGACACCAAGAGTAATCGTAAGATTGAAGGTACAGGGCTTGGGCTTTCGCTTACGAAACGTCTGGTAGACCTGATGGACGGCACGATTACAGTAACAAGTGAGTACGGCAAGGGAAGTATATTTACAGCACGCTTTAAGCAAGGATATGTTACCGATGTTCCCATAGGCAAAACAGTTGTGAAACAGCTGCAAGATGCCAACTATGCCGAGGGCAGACGTGACCGCTCGTCTAAGTTAGTTCGTGCTAACATTCCCTACGCGCATGTTTTAGTTGTGGATGATGTGGTTACCAATTTAGATGTAGCTCGTGGATTAATGAAGCCTTATGGCATGCAAATAGACACTGTAATGAGTGGCGAGGAGGCAATCGAGCGCATTCGTAGCGAACAGCCGCACTATAACGCTATTTTTATGGATCATATGATGCCGGAAATGGACGGCATAGAGGCCACGCGGATTATCCGCGAACAGATAGGCACAGACTATGCCAGAAACATCCCCATTATCGCGCTTACCGCTAATGCAATTGTTGGCAATGAAGAGATGTTTTTAAGCAAGGGCTTCCAGGCTTTTATCTCTAAGCCTATTGATATCATGCGTTTAGATAAAATCATTAACCAGTTCGTGCGCAATCGCAGCTTCGAGCGTGAGTTTGCCAAACAAAGAGACGAAGGCGGCGTTATGTCCAGCGAATTTGACCGCCGCCGTGATACAGACCGCCGTTGTGGTGGCGATAGACGACATGGCTTAGAGCGACGCAGTGGCGCAAAGCGGCGCGTAGACGAAGAATGGCATGTTAAGGGCATAGACTATAAAGCCGGAGTAGTTTCCTTTGGCGGTGACGCTTGCATTTATCATGAGGTTGTTGCGTCTTATGTAAAAAACACACCTAAGCTATTAAACGATTTAGCTAGCTATATAGCATTAAATAACATGGCAGATTATGGCGTCACAGTTCATGGAATTAAAGGATCAAGCCGTTCCATCTGCGCTAATGATATTGGCGACTTGGCAGAGGGTCTAGAGCGTGCCGCAAAGGCTGGCGATAGTGCATTTGTGCGTGAGCGCCACTTGCATTTCGCCGACCAAACAGAACAGCTAATAAACGATTTGGCAAACGCTTTGGCACAGTACAAGGCAAATGTTGGGGCGCAAAATAGCGAGCAAAAACAAGCACCAGATCCTATGCTTTTAGCCAATTTGCTTACTGCTGCCCAAAATTTTGATATCGATGCTGCCGATGTCATTATGGGCAAGCTTCGGCGTTATAAATATGTCGAGAAGGGCGAGCTCGTTTCTTGGCTAGACAAACAACTTACATTGATGGGCTTTAAGCAAATAGCTGCTCGGCTAAAGGATTTAGGCGTTTGCGCAGATGGTGATACGGGCGGTATGGCAGATGACAGGTAGCTATGACGATGAGATTCAAAAACGAAGTGAGCTTTGCAAGGGATGAGTACTTCTCAACAAAAATACAAGCCGAACGCAAGACTATATTATTAGTTGATGACAACGCTACAAGTTTGGCTGCCGGCAAACAGATACTTAAAGAGCGATACAAGGTTTATCCTACGCCCTCGGCAGAAATCATGTTTGATTTGTTGGAAAACTTGCGTCCGGACTTAATCTTGCTAGACATAGAGATGCCAGGGATGGATGGGTACGAGGCGCTGGCAAAGCTGAAGTCTACGCCTGAGCTTGCAAGCATTCCGGTGATTTTTTTAACCTCTCTTTGCGATGGCGATAGCGAGTTTAAGGGGCTGGGACTTGGTGCAATAGATTATGTTGGCAAGCCGTTTTCCGGTTCTTTGCTCATGCGACGCATAGACATCCACTTGCGCATGGAAGCTCAGCGGCAGGAACTTAAGACCTTTAATAACAACTTGCAAGAGCTGGTTTCGGTGCGTACAGAGCAGATGCGCAAATTGCAAATTGCCTTATTAGACACCATTGCCGACCTTGTTGAGTTTCGCGATAGCAACACTGGCGGTCACGTGACAAGGACGCAGCACTACATGCAACTATTGCTAAATGAGGCTTGGTGCCGCGGGATCTATCGCGACCAGATGGCCTCTTGGAATTTGGACATTGTTATGCTTTCGTCTCAGCTGCATGATGTAGGCAAAATTACCGTTAGCGACGCAATTCTTAACAAGCCAGGAAAGCTTAATGAAGAAGAGCTTGTTATAATGCGCACTCATGTTTCTGAAGGCGTGAAAATTATTCGCCGCATCGCCAAAAATGTTGGCGATAACGCGTTTTTAAGTCATGCTTTGTTGGTGGCAAGTGCTCATCACGAGAGGTGGGATGGCGGGGGTTATCCACTGGGTCTTTCCGGGCAAGACATTCCACTTGAGGGACGCTTGATGGCAATCGCAGATGTTTATGACGCGTTGGTTTCGTCTAGGCCTTATAAAAGCGCATATACAACCGACGCTGCCTATGAAGTTATTATTAATGGTTCTGGGTCTCAGTTTGATCCAGAGCTCGTTAAAGTATTTAAGGGCATCGCAGCCGAGTTTGCTCGCGTAGCTAAAGAGAGCTGCTAAGCTTGTGTTGTTGAGAAGTGCCGCTGAGGTTTGATGCTAAGAGAGCCGCTAAGCTTGTGTTGTTGAGAAGTGCCGCTGAGGGCGCTGCGAATAGCTGCAGGCTGTTGCAGCTTGTGTTGTTGAGAAGTGCTGCTGAGGGGCGCTGCCGCGAACTATTAAGATTAGATGCTGCGGCTAGGTGTTGGAGAGAGTTGCTGGCGCGAGCTATTAAAGTGAGGTGCCTATGACGCGCGAAACCTACGGCGAAAGTGTGCGTAAAAGGCGCGTGAAGTCTTTGCGAAATCTACAGGAAAATCTACGGCGAATCTACGGAAAATCTACGGCAAATGTCAAAATGTAACAAATCAGCAGCAAAAGCTAATTAGCGGCTATAATAAGACATATCTATGTACATACGTGTTAGCTATCAGATTCAGGAGCCTTATTAGTATGGCCAGAGACAAATCATCATTAGATTCATTACCGGGTGCCGGTGCTTCAGGTGTTCCGGGTGCTGCGCGGGCAGCGCGCATGTCGCGAGACATTAGACGCAGCGAGGTTAATCTTGTTGCTGCCCGCTCAGAGATTAATACAGAATTTAACCAATACTCACGTACTGCGCGTACAGGTGGGTACGCCAAACAACGTGCAGCTAAAAGTCGCCAGAAGAAGATATTGTTGGGTGTTACCATTGTTCTTTTTGCTATCCTTGTGGCTGGCGTTGCTGCCTTTGGTGCATTTTGGCTCTACTTGGACAACAGCTTAAAAACCGACAGTTTTGGCAATGCTTTAGACATGACTGCTATTCAGGGCGCTACCGTAGATCGTTCGAAACCAGAAGATCCATTCTGGATGCTATTGGTGGGAACTGATGACGACGAGGACACTGGAGTGTCGCGCTCAGATACTATTATACTAGCACGTATAGACCCTGGTCGCAAAAAGGCAGCACTTGTCTCTATTCCACGTGACACAAAAGTTTCGCTTCCGGGCTATGGCTATCAAAAAATTAATGCCGCGTTTGCTTATGGACAGATGGAAATTGATCAGGGACATTCTGGTCCAGAGTATTGCATCAACGCGGTAAGCGATCTTACTGGTGTGGGTATAGCTGGTTATGCACAGGTTAATTTTTGGGGTTTCAAGGATGTTGTTAACGCGCTTGGCGGTGTAGAGGTAGACGTGCCATTAGATATTATTGGCGACACTGATGCTGGTGGTTGGGATATTTATGCCGGCTTACAAGTCTTAGATGGCGATCATGCACTGACATTCGTGCGCTCGCGACAATATGTTATTGGCGATTATCAGCGTCAAGCCAACCAGCGCACCTTTTTGCAGGCGATGGCAAAAAAGGTTTTAACGTCAGATCCTGTAACTATCCTTAATTCAGTTACAAAGGTTTGCGAGATGACAACTACCAATATGTCGGTAGGTGATATTGTTAGCATTGCGCAGTCTATGCGCGGTATGCAAGAAAGTGATATTTATACTTACACTATTCCATCAACGATTTCTGATGAGGCCGGTGTTTCTTATGTTATTTGTGATACCGCAAAGACTCGTGAGCTTTTTGCTGCCATAGAATCTGGCGAGTTCCCCGATCTTTCCGAGGATCAGTTTCAGGGCGAGGCGACGGATCGCTATAAGCCTGCAAGCGGTAGCTCAGATGGCTCTTTGGGTAACGCAGATGGCGCTACAGGAACCGGCGCTGCAACAACAACAGGTGTAAACGCTGTTACCGATAATCTGGCAACAAGTGGAAGTGCTCGTACAAGCAATGTGAATACTGCCGACTATACCGTTGCCGTACGCAATGGTTATGGCATAGATGGCTCGGCCACAGCAGTTTCTGACATGTTGGCGATTGCTGGCTACAAGCAAGGCGAGATAGGTAACGCAAACTCATTTGTTTATAAAGATACGCTTATCATTTACCGCGACGAAAGCGATAGCGCTGCCGCCGAAGACATAAGATTGCGTTTGGGCTATGGGCGCGTCATTCCATCTTACGAGCGCTACATGTTTGAGGGCAATATTTTAGTCGTGGTTGGGGGCGACTATAAGCCTTAAGCTATTTAGTTTTGATTGGGGGCGACTATAAGCCTTAAGTTAATGGCTTGATTTTGTTGGTGTTGTTTATGAACTGATGGCTACTGCGTTACTGATTTCAGATTACTTGCCAATATTAACGCAGTAACGTCCGATGCTAGCTTAAGGTGGCTACTGCATTATCGTTTCAGATCGTTTGCCGTTTACCTTGAACATGAATGGCTCAGTGGCTTTTAAGTGACTGCCTTATAAGCAGCCAAAATGCTTAAAAACTACCGTTTGCCTACCAGCCACGGACAATTTTGTACATTCTTTAAAATTCTTCTTGACACGGCCCCCAGATACCGATAATATATTTCCTCGCGCTTGACGCACATGTTCTTTACAAGCGTTAGCGCAAAGGAAGAAACCGGACGGATTTTGCGTCCGATTTTCTGTCTGAACAGGACCTTGAAAACTGGATACTAGATAGCTGAGGCGAGGAAAATTCTTTTAGATAAGTCCGCAAGCGCACATCACAAAAGCCGAACTTTGGTTCATAATTTTGAGAAGTTCAACGCAGCAGATGAGTTAACAAAGAATCAGCAAGCCTCAGTAGACAAGACAGACACATTCGTGATTTGTTTTTGCCAGATGATACCCGTCAAGCAGTACGGCTCACAGAAGGGCACGGCTGCAAAGACAAAAAATTAAAGTTAGAATCAAACTGAACTGTGACCAGCCTTATTTGGTTGGTTTAGCGATTAGTTCGCTTTTCCGAGAGACTAAATGACTTTAAACAATGCGACAAGCGAGCATTGCTTAAAGTGGGCCTAGGCTTACGACAGAGCAATACGGCGCAGTCAACGCAGTATAAAGGCATAAAGACTCCGGACTTAAACGGAGAGTTTGATCCTGGCTCAGGATGAACGCTGGCGGCGTGCTTAACACATGCAAGTCGAACGATTAAAGCCCCTTCGGGGGTGTATAGAGTGGCGAACGGGTGAGTAACAC
>JAIRQA010000087.1 GCA_031256715.1 Coriobacteriales bacterium
CTGTCCGCGTCCCTTTAAGCTCGTCTTTAAAACTCAACAACTGAAACGCGGACAGATGAACCGTCCCCATGTCCGCCCTGAGCTTGTCTTTAACACTTAGCAACAAAACGCGGACAGATGAACCGTCCCCATGTCCGCGCCTTAACACCAACGAGACTAGAAATGGAGAATGTTATGACACAATATGCACTATTAATAGATAACGAGTATTGTACTGGCTGTCACTCTTGCGAGGTGGCTTGCAAAAATGAGCGTGACCTACCCTTAGGGCAATGGGGGATAAAAGTCTTAGAGCTTGGTCCTTGGAAGCTGCCAGACAACAAGCATTGGGAACATCGCTATGTGCCTGTGCTATCGCAGCTTTGCAATCTTTGCTATGAGCGTACTCACGATGACCACGGTAGCGCAACGCCGGCTTGTGCCTTGCATTGTTTGGCCAATGTAATAGAATATGGCACTTTAGATGAGCTAGCTGCAAAGATGGCCAATAAAGGAAAGATGGCAAGCATCTTTATCCCTTAAGTGTCAGTTAAGCTATTACTTAAGTTGCTATTTAAGCTGTTATTTAAGCTGTTATTTAAGGGCGAACTTCTTGAAGTACACCGCCTAGATAGGTTGCCAATACTTTCGTATTGCTGATATCTTTAGCGGGGATCTGAAAAACATCTTTGTCTATGACAATGAAATCTGCTAGTTTGCCTGGTTGGATGCAACCTTTGCTGTCTTGCTCATGCGAACAGATTGCGGCGTTAACTGTGTACATTTGTATGGCTTCGTAAACACTGACGCGCTCTTTAGCGTTTAATTGCTCGCCATTAAATCCATCTTCGCGAAGTACCGCAGACCTGATGCCAACAAAAGGGTTGTGGTCGCAAATGGGGGCATCATCACCTGCGGTCACTATGATGCCTTTGTCTATCCATGAGCGAAAGGCAAGCATATGATTGGCTCGCTTGTTACCAAGACGCTGTCGCCCTAGTGTTGCGACAAGTGGGATGAATACCGGTTGGCTGTCGATAATCACACCTAGTTTGGCAATTCTTTCCCATTGGTCAGGTCTGCTTAACGTGCAATGGATTAGTCTAAAGAGCTGTTGATGATTGCAAGTGTGATGGCTGTAAGTGTGGTGATTGCAAGCGTGCTGACTGTAAGTGTGGCTACTTGTAACACTAGTGTTGTCGCCGGTTGCCTCATCGGCTTCGTGTTTAATCAATTCGTAAAGCATGCCATTTGTAACACTAGTGTTGTCGCCGGTTGCCTCTTTAAAATAGCTATAAGAAGAGCTCTTAGAGTAGTCCCATGAAGTGTCAGCTGCTTTTATTTTCTCGACAATATCTAAAAAAACATCAATAGCACCGTCACCTATTGCATGAGCGGCAATGTCGTTGCCATTGTCATATGCCTCATTTATTGCTTCTGCCAGTTCTTCTTGATTTTTTACCAAAAGTCCTCTGTAGCCAGGCTTGTCGCTGTAGTCGTCTTTTAGATAGGCAGACCATTGCATCAAAGATCCATCAATGAAAAACTTTACTGCTCCGTACTTAACTTTCTCTGTGCCAAATCCTGATGTTAACAGCTCAGGGCGATTAACGCCAGGCTCATTGTTTAAGATTATGCGCAAGGGGAGCCTGCCTGTAGCTTCTAGTTTTTGATACGCCTTTGGTTGCTCTAAGGCGCTTTGGTTAAAGCCGCCAAAACTATGAACAGTTGTGTAGCCTTTTGCGGCGAAATCTTTTAAGGAGGTTTCAAGATATGCTAGCATGCTAGCATCATTATTAAAGACAGAAGGCTTAATGTTATTGATGTAGTGCAGCATGCCATGTTCTTTTAGGCGACCTGTGACTTTACCATTAGCGTCAAACTCTAAAAACTTGGCTTCAGGCGCACCTAAGAATCGCTCATCAATCTTAGAAAGAGCCAATGCTTTGCTATTAACAATGAAATTATGCTTGTCTATACTGCTAATGAAAACCGGAATTTCTGTAGAGACACGATCTAGGTCATAGCGATTGGGCAAGCGCTGCTCTTTAAGCAAGAGCAGATTTGCTTGATATCCTGTAATCCAGCCATCTGATGGAGTATTTTCTAGCTGTGCCTTTAACAGATTAACGATATCATCTATACAGCGGGCGCTCTCTAAATTAACTTTTGCTAAATCCTCGGCGAAATCTGCCATATGGCAATGGGTCTCTATAAAGCCAGGCAATACGGTTTTACCTTGAAGATCGATAATCTCTTTGGCGGGAATACGCCTTATGTCTTCATCGCTTCCGGTTGCAAGTATCTTTGTGTCGCGTACGGCAAACGCCGAGACATACTCGCCTTCTTTTGCAAGAGTGTACACCTTTCCGTTTACAAAGAGTTTGTGGGCAAATATTTCGTGGTTGGCAAATGTTTCATTGGGTTTGCTTGCGGCTGAGCTTGCGGTTGAGCCCGCAGCTTTGCTTTTGGCTTTGTTTGCAGCTGAGCCTGAAGCTGAGCCTGAAGCTGAGCTTGCGGTTGAGCCTGCAGCTGAGCTTGCAGCTGAGTTCGCGGCTGAGCTTGCGGATTTGTTTGCAGAAGCTAACATTTAAAACTTGCTTAAGTCTATAGGTTTGCCATCCGCAACAGGTATGTTTCCGCCCTTGTAAACTTCTTTGTAAACTTTATAGACCTCGTCATTATGAAAAGCCTTTACCACTTTTTGGTAGACCTCGTTCTTCTCGTCACCATTTACACCAGTAAAGACAATAACAAACTGCTTTTGTGTCGCATCGTTTTGCAAGTCTAACTTGTCATTTAAGATGGGGTCGATTATGGGGTTTAAGTTGGCATCTACAGCATTCAAAGAATAGGCAAAGCCGGCGTCTACATCATCTAGTACGCGAATCATAGAGCTACTATCAATTTTTACGAAGTGAAAGTTTTTTGGGTTAGCAGTGATATTGGTTTCATCCGGAAAGCCGACATAGTTGGAGTCTAGCGTTATTAGGTCGGCTTTTGCCAGTACCATTAGGGCGCGCCCACCATTCATCGCGTCGTTAGGGATTGCAATATTTGCTCCGTTGGGAAGTTCGTTTACATCCTTATATTTGTTAGAGTACAAGTCTATAGTAGAGATATGAATGTCGCCAAGAGGAACTAAAACGTCATACTTTTTGTCGGCCGACTTAAAGTAGTCTATGGCGGCATAATGTTGGGCAACATTAAGGTCTACATCGCCAGCTATTAGTAGATCGTTAAGGTTTACGGCTGCGTCATATGCCTTGTTTACTACTTTAATGTTATCTGCCTCTAATAGCTTGTTCACCGCATCCCAAACCTCTACGCTGTCATAGCGCGACGCGACATTAACAATTGTTGTCTGAGTTTTGCTGCTGTCAGAGTTGGTGTTGACGCTATAGTTGCTGCTGGTATCTAAGTTTGCGTTTGAGCCAGAATCGGGATTTGAGCAAGCACCTAAAGCCAAAACGCCAGCTAGCAAAAGGACGATTGAAATAACGGTAGATAAGATGGCAGATAATTTTGCTGATATTTTTGTTGAGAAGGGCGCTCGGCTTGCACTGCTCGCGGAGAAGCTTGAGGTCAAGTTTGTTGACAAGTTTGCGGCTAATTTTGTTGAGAAGGGCGTTTGGCTTGCACTGCTCGTCTTAAGTGGATAGCTCGTCTCGCTTGTCCTATTCACTCTGCTTCTTTTAATGCCTAGGTTACTGTTTTTCATGAACGTAAATTCCTTTCTGGTTGTTAGGTAACTCTAACTTTTCTAATTTTCTAGCATGTTTTGCCTTATTAGTGCTTTGGTTCTCTAGTGCATTGATTTTCTAGTGCGCCATTCTTTCTAGTGCATTGATTTTCTGGTACGGTGATTCTTTAGTACGGTGATTCTTTAGTACGGTGACTCTTTAGTACGGTGACTCTCTAGTGCGTTGTTTTTCTCAATATAAAATTACCAATTCCTTGCATGGAAAAGACTAAAACCAGCAAAACAATGACTGAAACAAAAGTGATGTCGGTCATCATTCTGCCGTAGCCATAGCGAATGGCAAAGTCGCCAATGCCGCCGCCGCCAATTACGCCCGCCATGGTTGCGAAGCTAACAATGCTTATAGAGCTAATTACGAAACTGCGAATGATGCCCGCTCTGGCTTCGCTTAGCATTATCCTAAGTACTATATATGGTTTAGAGAAGCCCATAGAACGCGCCATCTGAATAACTCCCATATCCACTTCCAGTAAAGTTAACTCGATTTGTCTGGACACAAATGGTGTCATGGCAATAACCATGGGAACGATAGCGCCAGGAACACCAATGGCCGTGCCAACAATCAGACGTGTGAATGGTAGCAACAGTGCCAATAAAATTACAAATGGTATAGCGCGAAACAGATTAACTATTTTGGGGATAATGGCGTTAAGAATAGCGTTTTGGTATAGATGACCTTTAGAGATTACAGCCAAGATAATCCCAATTAGGGTGCCAAAGATAATAACCAGTGCAAGCGTAACACTAACCATTATTAGTGTGTCAATAATGGCCTGAAGAAAAACATCCCAATACTTAACAACGTTTGGCAGCAGAGTCTCAATCGTTTGCATCTAGGCTCGCTTTCTTATCTGAGGTAGCGTTAGTGTTAATACGCGAGAACAAAACTCCTCTAGATTGAGCGTAGGCAACAGCCTTGTTTATGTTGTCGTCGCTGCCGCTTATCGCAACGTAAAGATGTCCTATTGGTTCTTTTCCAAACAAGACAATATTGCCAAAAATTACATTGACATCTACATTGAAGTCTCTAGATATTTGTGATATTAACGCTTCGTCTGCTGAGCTTCCGCGAAAAAGAAACCTAGCAACTGTGCCTCCTGCGGCGCAAATATTTCTGATATGTCCACTGCTTAGTATGTCTTGCAAGCGTTCAGCCTGAAATAGGCTGTTTGCGAAGCGCTCGGTAACATGATGTGTTGGGTTAGTGAAGACATCTACAGTTTGGCCTTGATCGACAATTATGCCTTCATGCAAGACAGCAACCTTACTACAAATGTCTTTAATCACGCTCATCTGATGAGCAATAATAACAATGGTGATACCCAGCTTCTGATTTACTTCTTTAAGCAAAGCCAATATAGACTCTGTTGTGTCTGGATCTAGCGCCGAAGTCGCCTCGTCGCTAAGCAGTATATCTGGGTTGTTGGCAAGTGCTCTGGCAATAGCCACGCGTTGTTTTTGACCACCACTTAGCTCACTTGGATAAGCCTTTCTTTTCTCCCAAAGGCCAACCAATTCCAACAGATTTTTAACTCTGGCTGCGATTTCTTTTTTGTTCACCCTATAATAAACAAGTGGCATTGCAACATTTTGATAGACATTAGAATTGTTTAAAAGATTAAAATGCTGAAAAATCATGCCCATCTGGCTGCGTTTACGTCTAAGTTTAGACTCGGGTAGTTTTGTGATGTCGTTGTTGGTGTTGTTGCCTCCGACAAATATTTGTCCAGAGTCTACACGTTCTAGTTGGTTGATGCAGCGAATCAATGTGCTTTTGCCTGAACCACTGTGACCAATGACACCATAAATTTCGCCTTTGGCAACATCTAGGCTCACGCCGCGCAATGCTTTTACAGCTGTGCTGCCGCCTTGGTAAGTCTTGTAAATATCTCTAATCTTTATCATAGCTGCGAGACCTCTTGACGTTAATTGTTGGGTTAACTGTCAGGTTAACTATTGCGCAAACTGTCAGGTGAACTATTAGGTTAACTGTCACGCTAACTGTTGTGCTAGCTGTTGGTTAACAAGCAATTGCTCATTAGGTGAAGAAATTGCTTGCAAAACGGATGCCACAAAACTTAAATAGATGGCAATTGCTCACTGAACGTATGCCACAAAACTTAATAGATTGCAATTGCTCACTGAATGTATGCCACATAAAGTAAATACTACTAATATTATAAGTTTACTAGTATTAGTATATTATGCCTTGTTTTAGTTCCTGTCAAGGAATTGTTTTTGGGTGGTTGGGCGAGTGGTAGTGTGCGGGTCGCTTTTCAAACATTACGCTTGCTTTTTGCTGTGAACTTGTGCTGCTTGAATAGGCGGGCGACCACAGGTCGCCCCTACGAACTTAGCTTGCAGTTTTTTTGGGCGACCAAAGGTTGCTTGCAGGTGACACGTTTGTAGGGGCGACCTGTGGTCGCCCGCTTGAGCAAGTTAAATGTGCAGCCGCCCACAGACCAGCCCAAACAGATGCGCTGAACTCACGTCCGCCCACAGACATGCTCCTCGTAAAGTTGCGCATCCAACCTTGACCCTGTTTGATTTACTTCATATGAAGCTGCGCCCAAAATGATGTGCCAAAATGCTGTGCCAAAAACGTTTCAGCGTGACGTCTGTGCAGTAACAATAGCTGCGTTATAATACGATGCTACATTTTATTTGCGCAATTATTTGTTTAGTGACTTTCGCCTTGTTGTACATCACTAAATATGCCCGTTAAATCTCGGCAGCTTGTTTTTTTATTTTGGCATTAACGTGCATCTTTATGGGGCGTTATATTGAAAGGTAATTTGCAGACTATTGCTAGCACAAAATGATACTATTACAATAACACCATTTAATTCGATGGTGTCCGTACTTGGTTTTGGTCTTTGCCGAGCATGGATAATCATTAGTCTTTCGCTGTCATTTAGCGCGCTTTCTTTTGCTGGCACCAAGTTTACAAGTTCATGGATATTCCTTTTTGCCGGTGCCATTGCCGCACTTGCGCTGCCCTTATTATTTAGCAGCCACTCATTGGTTTCAAAGAAAACGCAGACTTTGCTTTTGCGTGTCACCATGATCTTCCTTTTTACTGGCGCAATCTTAATTCCCGCAGCTCTCTTAGCTGATAATTGGCAATTACTTCTTGTTGGCTGGAGTGTCGGTGGCATAGGTGCCGGATTACTGCAAGTGCTTTGGGGCGAACGCTTTGCCTCTTACCCCCTGCGCTTTTCTCTTATTGTAGCGCCTGCGGCAGCCATCCTAACAGCAATTTTGGTGGCACTTGCATCTAGCGAGGCGAACAAAGCAGTGATAGTTGGTCTATTTGTCTTTCCTGTCGCTTCATACTGTTTGCTATTGTTTGAAGTAGATGGCACAAGTTTTGGCAAGAGCCTATGTCTGCGCCAGAATAATAAGCAAAAAACAAACCATAAATTGCCCAAAGAAAGCGCGGACGCAAACGTCACTGCTATCTCAAACGCAAACGCCACTGCAAGCTCCACCACAAATGTTGCATCAAATTCAAACGCAAATGCCGCAGCTATCGCGTACGCAAGCTCCACCACAAATGCCGCATCAACTTCATTCGCAAGTCCACTTGCAATTGCTGTGTGGAAGCTCATGATGTCTATTCTTGTCTTCTCATTTATCTGCCGCTCTTTTGATATTTTAGCTGTCGAATACGAAGGAATTGGTGCATCTAATGGTTTTAGTGCGTTACTGTCGTTGGTAATAGTTGGCGCAACATTTCTAATATTGCAGGCGTTGCTTAAAGAGCGCTTTAATGTCACACTTACATATCGCCTTAGTTTGCCACTAATGATGCTTGGATTTGCGGCACTGGCTTTCTTTTTTACCAATTACGCCACTGTTTCGCTACTGCTCATTTATATTGGCTATGAGTTTTTCGACGTTCTCTCGTGGATACTTTTTGGCGAGATCGCACGCCGTGAAAACCACGAGCCCCACAGAAGTTGCGAACAACATGAAAACCACGAACTTTGCAAAAGCCGCAAAAGCCGCAAACCCCACAATAATAACAACATGAAAGATAACTCTGATAGTAACAATAAAAGCAATGTCAGCTGGGGTCGCAATGCCTATCAGATTTTTTCGCTGGGAGTTGGTTTCACTTTTATGGGCATGGCGCTTGCCTATTTCTTTGGCGAATTCTTCGTTGCTCTTTTTGTACACGATGAGACATTTGTCTTAGGCATTGTGATGCTAAGCATGGTGGCATTGGTGTTTATAGCCTTCTTTGTTGTTCCCGAAGGTACGGTTATGCAGCTTGCAGGATTACTTAAGACTGGTGCTAAAGATGAACAAACTATTGTTAACGATAATCCGTTTGCTGCCGACATGCTTTTGGGAGAGCACAACAATGATTTTTATGTCGAGAATAAAACTGCTTGTGACTTTGACCCCACTACAAAACTACCTATATCGCCAGATTTATCCTTCCCGGATTTATCCACCCCAGATTTAGCAAAGCCAACATTTGAGGATGCCTGCGCTTCAGTTGCCGCTGAGTTTAGTCTTACCGCACGCGAGTCAGAGGCTCTAGTGTTACTCGCACGCGGTAGAACTTTGGTGATAATTGCCCGCGACCTTCAGATTGCCAAGGGAACGGCAAGAACTCATATCGAGCACATTTACGCAAAACTGGGAATTCATAAACAGCAGGAGTTAATCGATTTGGTAGAACAGAAGTTTAGTGCATTGCAAGCAAGTTTAAACGAGCTTTTTTCTCAACATAAGAAATAAAGGTAAGGAGCTAGATAATGACTTTAGTGCAAAACCCATTGCGTGTTCCGGATTATTTGCCAACCGGAAAAGAGCGAGCGTTGTTTCTTACGTCGCGGGGCACGATTGTTGTGGAGCTGTTTGGGCTGGACGCTGCGCATACAGTAGGCAATTTTATAGAACTTGCTCAGTCCGGTTTTTATGACGGTCTGAAATTTCATGCCTATAAAGAGGGCTCTGTGGTTGCGGGCGGATGCCCTGTTACGCGAAATTTGGGGCCGGCTCAAGTGCATGCTGCCGTGCGTGGTGTGTTGCATGGTATTCATCCCGGGACAGGAGATGCCGGCTATTGCATTGCTGATGAGTGGGAACAAAACGCTCGCAACAGGCATTTGAATGGTTCGCTAGCGATGGCGCATGGTTCTGCTGCCAATTCTGCTAGCTGTCAATTTTACTTCTCGTTAGCTACACAGCCAGAATTTGACAAGCAGTTTACCGTCTTTGGGCAGGCAGTAGATGTTTGGGATCCAGCTTGGGATTTGTTATTGGAGCCAACATGCGAGCCAACTTTGGTGTCGTCATGCGAGTCAACTTTGGAGTCGTCATGCGAGCCAGTAAACAACTCTGCTTGCGAATCTACTTGTGAATTTACTGCGCGGTTTGTTGCTACCGATGATTCAGATGCGTCGCACATCGCTGCTGTGTCTGACTCAAGTAAAGCCACGAAGTCTGACACTGACAGAAGTAATAGCTGCGAGAGCCTGAACGTTGTTCACTCCTTGCGCATTGGCGACACTATAAAGCGCATAGTGATTGTTAAATGAGGTGGCATTGCTAAATGAGGCGGCAAAGACCGCTATAAAGAGCTTGTTTGTCTCTGAAAAGCGCTAGCAAGCAAGCAAGCAAGCTAGTAAGCTAGTAAGCTTGCAAGTTTACTAATGAACCACCTGCCAGTCGTTAACTAGACAGTTAGACAGTTAGACAGTTAGACAGTTAGGCGACCAACCCGCAATTTAAACAACTAACTTACTTACTTAATAACTGGCGTTTCTGCCTTATTAGGACGACGCCATATTATTAGGTGTTGATAAGTTTAATAGATAGCCGGCCTTTGCGGTAACTTCTTCTAAGCTCATGTTGGGACTAACAAACAGCCAATAGTAAATGATGCCTGTAAGTCCGGCGGTAACATAATAAAATAGCATGTCAACGCTTTCGGCAGACATTAGCGGATTTGCCTGCAACCAATCTTTGCGATACGCATTATGCATGAAATCGATTGTTTTATCTATAAGATTGCCTGTACCACGATTTTGGAATGTCACACGAATCAGATCTTTATGCGAATCTATAAAGCCCAATAACATTGGTGTGATCTCAAAAATATTTGGGGGGATGTCTTTTAGATGTTGCTGTAGGCCTACGAAGAAATCTTCCTGCATGTCCATAAACAACTCAAAAGCAGTTTTATAATACTTGTAGAAAACTTGGCGAGTTGTGCCAGCGCGCCCCGCAATATCGGCAACTGTCATCATTGCAACTGGCTTTTCTTTGGATAGTTCTAGCAATGCCTTAAAAAGTTTATCACGCGTTTTGCGCTGCCGTGCATCTCTTAGCAATATATAAGCCATTTTGCCTCCGTTTATTCCGTCTGTCATTGCCATTGTCACCCTCAAGCGACTTAGTTGTGTTTAATAAACACGAATTTATTTTAGCAGATTATTTACAAGTGTGACTGGTAACAAAAAAAAATTTTTAACTGCATAATATGTAAAATGTTAAATTTTTAGCATGTATAAATAGTAAATTAGTTGATTTGCACTGGCTGTAATTTAGACTAATTAAAAAAAACTTACTTAAATAGCTAAAATAACAGTTGACAAAGATAAATTTAGGACGTATGCTTGATTTTAGCAACATTAATAAGGTTTGTTAACAAGTTACAATTATGGAGGAGAGTTAAAATGGAGAAAACAAATGTGGCAAACATGCACCAAAACATAGTTCAAACCAATGAGCAAACCAATGCACAAACCAATGCGCAAACCGCAGAAAATAATATTGCGCAAAGCACTGAGTTAAACTTTAACCATAACGCAGAGCAAAACTTTGTGCAAACTACAGAACAAAACATGCACCAAAACACTGAGCCAAGCTTGAAGCGCAACGCAGTGCAAAGCAAAGAACAAGCCGCAGAACAAAGCACGGTACAAAACACTGAACCAAGCTTGAAGCGCAAATCATATTTTTTAAAACTTGTGGTTATGACCTTTATTGTCACTCCTTTGGTTATACAGCTCTCGCAGGTTCTGGTCTTTTTTATTTCTGATGGTGGTTCACTTTTTCCATCTACATTTGATTTACTAACTATAACGCTTTTAGCTAGCACTCCTGGGTTTGTAGCAACAGTCTTAATGTGGTGGCGTTGGGCAAAAAATGTTCGCGAAAACCTCGTTCCCAAGTCGCTTGCGATGCGTTTCTTTCCACAACTTCTTATCTTTGCTGGCGGTTTGGCCATTTGGGCAATTGTTTGCTATTTTTCCGGCTTTTCATACAGGGGAGACCTTTGGTGGCTGCTGTTGGTTTTAGATTTCCCATACTTCATTACAATAGTTGCAGAAATATTTATGACACGACCAGACATCTACTTATATATTAAGCTAGTACAACTTATTATTACTATAATAGTGCCTAGCGCGGTATTTGCGTATCGTCGCATTTCTTTTCGTGCCGACCGTAGGCTACTAATTACAGGTGGTGCAGCTGCTGCTTTAATGGCAGTTATTGGTGTAGAACTATGGCAACGCTCACTACGTTTCATAGACAATGGTAGCGCTTTAGATAAAGAAGCTATAGTAGGCAAATAAGTCGATCTTACTTTGTATCAGCCATTTCAAGCTAATAGCGAACTGCCACGTGTTAGCGACCCAGACGTTCTTATCAACAGCGAATGGCCTAAGCTAGATGGTGCTACGGCTGCTTATCCTGTTTTTGCGGCTGTGGCACAGTCTATTTATAAGGGCATGAACTTAGAAAATGTAAGTGAATATGTAAATTGCTCAAATACAATTGGTGCCTATGAGCGGCTAAACGCTGGCGAAATTGATATCTTTTTTGGAGCCCAGCCGTCTAATAGTCAGCTTCAAGACGCAATAAGCGCGGGAATTCAGTATGAGATGACTGCCTTGGGTCACGAAGCATTCGTCTTTTTTGTGCATAAAGATAATCCTATAAATAATCTTAGCCTAGAACAAATACGCGACATATATACTAAGCGTGTTACTAACTGGTCTGATCTTGGTGGAAACTTCGAGCAGATTATCGCCTATCAGCGCAATGCAGATTCTGGCAGCCAAACTATTATGCAAAGCAAGGTGATGAACAAAGAGCCAATGGCTGAGCCACTTCGCGACGAGCAAATTAACTTTATGGGTCGTATTGTAGATGACGTTGCCGAATACCGTAATGGTACTGCCGCTATTGGTTATTCGTTTCGCTTCTATGTAACAGGCATGAAAAAGACAGAGGACGTAAAACTGTTAGCAATTGATGGCATAGAGCCTTCTAAAGAAAATATTCGCAATGGCAGCTATCCATTAACAATAGAGTTCTTTGCTATTACTGCTGGTAACAAAAACCCAAATGTGTCGGAGTTGTTAATATGGCTGCAAGCCGAGCAAGGTCAACAGCTAATAGAAGATTGCGGATATGTTGGGCTTTAGATTATTGCGCGCACCAAACTGCGAACCAAACAGTGAACCAAACGGCGCGTCAAACGATACACCAAACAGCGCGCAAAATTGCGCACCAAACATCGCACCAAACGATACACCAAACAAGGGTGCCAAGCAAGTAATAAAGCACTTGACAATCTTCTATAAGCAAGTAGACTGGCTACATGCTAAAGTCAATAAGAGAGAACAATCTAAAGATTCATGTGAAGATAACCATTTTGCTGGTAATTCTGCTGGTCGTCTCTGTAGCTTTTAATGTTATCGCAAATACGTTTGCGCAAAGACAACAGGCAGAAAAGGAGATGTTAGAAAAGACACAGATCCTAGACCAAGAGATGCGAGCTGTTTGGGACTTTATAGACATTAACCAAAGCCGTATAGATACCGATGCCAATGGCAATTATAACTTCAAGAACATTTATTGTGCCATAGCGGGAAAAAGTGTCGCCAAACTCTTTATGCTGCAAAATGATTACGAGATTCGCTATGTTAGCTTCACACCACGTTATAGTAGTGCCTACCCAGATGAGTTTGAGGCTAAGGCGTTAGACGAATTTGCAATTAGCGAGCAAAATCTAGAGTACTATGACATCACCGCGCTTAATGAGCGTGATGTTTTTCGCTATGCTTCGCCCATACGCATTAAAGAAAGTTGCCTTAGCTGTCATGGCGAGCCAGCTGGCGAGAAGGATATCACAGGTCACAGCAAGGAGGGGCTTAAAGTTGGCGATATTGCTGGCGCCATGAGCATTGTTATGCCCATAGACCTATATATGGAAGGTATTCAAAGTAACATTTGGTTGCAATCTGTTTATTTTGCTATTGTTTTAGGCACATTAATTATTATTGCCTATTTGGGTATATCGTTACTTGTAAAGCGCTTAGAGCACACCAATGAACGACTGAAGACAGAAAGTCAGTACAAGAGCGATTTTCTGGCTACAATGAGTCATGAGTTTCGTACACCCTTAACAGCAATCCTTGCCTTTGCTGAACTTTGGGAGCGTTCGCCAACGCCAAAAAGCGAACGCGATATAGAGGCAATAAGTGAGGTGCGAGAAAATGGTAAGCTGCTTTTAAACATGGTAAACAACATCTTAGAAGTTGCGCGCACAGACTCTGGCAAAGTAGAAATGAACTACGAGATTACCGACATGGTTGATCTTATAAGCACCATAGAAGGTGCATTGCGACCACTTGCCGAGCGTCGTGATATTCGTTTTATCACGACAGTAGATGCCGATGTGCCACTAATAAATGCCGATTGGGAAAAGCTTAGACGTATTGTCGAGAATCTAGTCTCTAACGCCATAAAGTTTACGCAGCGCGGCGGCGAGGTTGACGTTAGTGTATCTTTGGTTAGTGAGGACAGCACGCAAGACAACACACAAGACAGAACGCAAAGTAGTGCGCGTATTAAAAACGGGATTGCTATAGCAGTTCGCGATACCGGAATAGGCATAAAGGCAGAGGAATTAGATCATGTTTTTGAGAAGTTCGTGCAGCTTGACAAGTCTTCATTTAGGCGCTACAACGGTTCAGGGCTTGGACTTACAGTAGTTAAAGAGCTAACAGAGGCGCACGGAGGCACCATTACAGTTGCAAGCGAGCCTAAGCGTGGCTCTACGTTTACCATTTATATCCCGGCAGATAAAGATATGCAAAGTAAGGAGTAATCATGATGAAGATTCTGCTTGCCGATGACGAACCATCTATGCGCAAGTTAGTGCGTCGTGTTGTGGAGGAGGGTGGCTACAGCTTTGTGTCTGCCAATGACGGCACCGAGGTCTTAGAACTTGTGATTAACGAGCGCCCAGACCTAATAATATTAGATGTTATGATGCCGCGCATGGACGGCTTTCATGTTTGCAATCAGCTTCGCGAGCAGGGGGTAAAAGTTCCCATCATTTTTCTGTCTGCAAAAGGTGATATTGTAGATAAAGCCGTTGGATTTTCTGCCGGCGCTGATGACTATCTGGTAAAGCCATTTAGTCCAGATGAACTACTAATGCGAATCAAAGCGCATCTGCGACAGTTCGAGCGCGTCTCTGAATCTGCCGTCGCATTAATTCGCGAAGGCGCATTAGAAATAGACATGCGACGGCATCGTGTTTTGCTTGATGGTTGTGTTGTGCCATTTACGCCAAAAGAGTTTCAGATTCTTGCTTTTTTAGCTAAGCATCGCTTGCAAATTGTTACTCGAGAACAGCTAACTTTAGAGGTCTGGGGTGAAGACTATTTTGGCGAAATTTCATCGATTCCTGTTTATATTAGAAAAATTCGTGAGAAGATCGAGGCAGATCCTTCTCACCCAGCTGTACTTCGAACAATGCGCAACACTGGCTACATCTTCGGCTTAGACTAGGTGCATACACAAGCATTAGAAGCGGACAGGGGAAGAAGCGGACAGGGGAAGCGGAAGTGGACAGGGGAAGTGGACAGGGGGACAAGCGGAGAAGCGGACAGGGGGACGGTTCATCTGTCCTGTTTGTGTCCGTCCTCTGCCTGTCTTGCTGATGCCCGTGTCCTGCCATGAGCCAGAAGCAACATGACAAACAGGACAGATGAACCGTCCCCCTGTCCGCGTCTCCCTGTCCGCTTCGAACCGTCCCCCTGTCCGCTCCACCACCTCTGTCCAGACGACGCTATATTAAGAAAATTTTATTTTAGTTTCAACCTGACTTAATCGCATTTTTGGCTTTAAGCTGATATCCTAAGTGACGCGTCAAAATGTACTTTTGTAAAAGTGGCACACATCGCTTTTACAATTGCTGCAAACTGGCGCACTGCAAGGAGAGAATAATTGTTAAGGAAGAACAAGATAGGAGGAAGCAATGAAGCAAAGGCAAACGCGGCAGCAAACTGAACCGCAAACAAGGAGCGTGCCGCAAAAGCAAAAAACAAAGCAGGGCCTTAAGCAAAATTCACTTTTAGAACAAAGCGACATGAGCTCAGGATTTAGTCGCCGCAGTTTTGTTAAGTGGACGGCTTTAGCCAGCAGCGCTTTTGCTCTAACCAGTGGAATGGTTGCCTGTCAGCCAAATGACGCATCTAGTACTGGCAACAATGCTGGCACGGGCGGCTTAGGTGACAGTGCCCAAAATGGTGTCTGGAAGACAGCTGCCTGCATGAACAATTGCTCATGCGGATCGTCACGATGTCTATTAAAGGCATATGTTGTAGATGGAGTTCCCGTGCAATTGCGTACCGACGAGTACACAACCGACACTCCGGAAACACCGCAAAAGCGTGCCTGTCTGCGTGGTCGTGCGCAGATTAGCAACATCCTTAGCGCCGATCGCGTTAAATATCCCATGAAGCGTAAAGGGTGGAGTCCAGATAACCCTAATGGCGAAATGCGTGGCAAAGATGAATGGGAACGCATCAGCTGGGATGAGGCCATAGACATCATTGCCAATGAGATGAAGAAAATCATAGATAAGTATGGCACACGAGGAATTCTTTCTACTGGCTATGCCGATATTGGCGACACTTACTTTGACCAATTTGAGTGCTTGCTTAACGTATTGGGAGGCGCGTTTCATGACGATTGGGCGACGGTATCCTTAGGCTCTTGGCCGCTGGTAGAAATGTTTATGTGTGGTGGCCTCTTTGATGCTCCGGATAGTCTTGCCATTCGTCAGTCTGACTTACACTTCTATTTTGGTTGTAATTGGCAGGCAAACAAAGGCGGCAACACGGCATATCAGATTTATAATGCCAAACAAAGTGGCGGCAAAGTAATTATCATAGACCCTTGGCTGAATCAAACCGCTCAAGGTTTGGCAGATGAGTGGGTGCCCATTCGTCCAGGTACAGATACTGCCTTTGTTTTGGGTATGGCATATCACATGATTACCAATAACTTACATAATCAGGATTATCTTGATAAGTACTGTCTTGGCTTTGACGCCGATCATATGCCTGAGGGCGCTCCTTTAGATGGCAGTTTTAAAGACTACGTGCTTGGAACTTTCGATGGTGAGCCGAAGACCACGCAATGGGCAGCGGCAATTTGTGGTGTTCCGGCAGCAACCATAGCGCGACTAGCAGAAGAAGTTGCGACAACAGAAAAAGTTGATTTCTTTGCCGGACAGTCAACAACAAAAATTCCTGCGGGCGAGATGTTTGGTCAGGTGTTTTATACGTTGGCGCTTATGCATGGCAATCTGGGTGCACCTGGTAACTATGCTTCTTGGGCAGGTTTGCATGATGGTTTTGGCGGTAGCTATGTTATTGCCGGCGATTCCTCGGATGGTTTTAAGAAAAACCCGGCAAACCCCTTAAAGCCGCCGCAACTTGTTACTTCTCCAAATCCAGCAGAATGGGCCAAGAACTTTAAAGATTGGGACCAGATGGAATACTCTGAAGCGTGGGAGTCTTTGCTTGCAGGGGAGTATGGACGCGACAGTTGGCCAGAGGGCAAGAAGCCAGTGGATGTGCATATGATTTATACCGGCGGTTATCAAAATCAGCTTAATTCTGTGCCCAATTGCAATAAGGCAATTCAGGCGTGGCGCGATGTCGATTTTATTCTGGCTGCAAATCCCTTCTTTTGTGCGTCGGCCCGTTATGCCGATATCGTCTTACCTATTCAGACATGGTGGGAGAAAGCAGAGTTAGCCTGGACTAACAACGGCGATTCTATCTATTGGTCAGATAAAGTCATAGCTCCTCTGTTCGAGTCACGCACAGAGTCTGAACTTGCTATTATGCTAGCAAAAAAGCTGGGTGTAGATCCTGCAGAAGTAGACACGATGACACCTGCCGAGCGCACCTATGTTTCACTTGCCGGAGCAATGTATGCCACAGATGATAAGGGTGGCTACAAGAACTTGCTTACGATTACAGAAGAAGACATTAAAGCATTAGGCGTAAGCGGTGCAAATGTTAAGCCTCAAGAGGGCTTGATGACCGTTGCCGAGTTTAAGGAAGCCGGCTTTTATCAGGCGCAGCGCAAGGTTGGCGACGCAATGACGCATGTTCCTTATGCCGAGTATTTTAAAGATCCAGATGCTAACCTGCTGGGAACAGCAAGTGGTAAGTTTGAGATTTACTCTGCAACACTTGCAGGCATTGTTAACGCCTATGGCTTCTCTACAATAGCACCTATTGGCAAATGGCAAGCAAATCCCGAGCAAGGGCAGGGCGCTCAAACAGATGAATACCCTCTGCTGCTGTGGACGCCACATTCGTTGCGCCGCGCTCACACAGTAAACGACTCTGTGATGTCTTTGCGCGAGGCATTTCCGCAGGAGTGTTTTATTAGCACGGTAGATGCCGAAGCCAGAGGCATACAAAATGGCGACATCGTACTTATGAGCAGTCCGCATGGTAAAGTTTTGCGTCCCGCCAAGGTAATGCCAACAATTGTCCCTGGTGCTGTGGCGCTACAGGATGGCGCTTGGACAAATATCCACGAAGCAACCGGTATAGACATTGGCGGCAACCCCAATATCTTGCAGGCTCCCAAAGCATCTGGTCAGGGTGTGCAGGCTTGGACAGGTACTATTTGTCAGGTTGAGAAGTACACAGGCGACATTAAGTTGGAACCAGACAAGAAGCGTGCGCTTGTCTTGCCCAAGGGAATATCATAGGAGGGAGTAGCTATGGCACAGTATGGATTTTATTTTGATTCTGACAAATGTACCGGATGCAAGACATGTCAGGTGGTTTGCAAAGAGACATATGGCTTGCCTGTAGACACACTTTGGCGCAAGGTGCTTAATTATCAGGGCGGCTCGTGGACTTTAGATGCAGCCACAGGCATCTATGCAGCGAATGGTGTTTTTGGCTACTTTGTCTCTATGGCTTGTAATCACTGCATGTCGCCAGCATGTTTTGGTGTCTGTCCTGTTGCAGCAATTACAAAAGATATGCAAACGGGAATTGTTGCTATTAACGAGGAGCTTTGCATAGGTTGCGGTTCTTGCGCAACTGCCTGTCCCTACGGCGCCCCAAGCCTTTGGGAATCTAAGGGTATTTTTACCAAATGCAATATGTGCTCTGATCTGGTTGCCAAAGACGAACGTCCGCTTTGTGTTTCCGGTTGCTTGATGCGTGCTTTAGATTGGGGCGAACTA
The DNA here is from genome assembly GCA_031256715.1 of Coriobacteriales bacterium. Taxonomy (GTDB): domain Bacteria; phylum Actinomycetota; class Coriobacteriia; order Coriobacteriales; family UBA8131; genus JAIRQA01. Next base: position 18,291 of record JAIRQA010000087.1, read on the forward strand.
GATAGTCTGCAGGCCAAATATGGTAAAGGTAATGTTGAGGTTGAGCCTCTGCCCGCAGACTCTACTACGCCTTCATTGGTGTTAAATCCGCATCGTAGTTCCCAGAAGTCAGGAACCGGTACGGGCACTTTAGTTAATTTACCGGAAGAACTATAGCATGTCTGTTGCTGATGATTTTAGTGTAGCTGCTGCGCAATCTGCGTGGCAGCTACACGCTGCCGCAACCATGTTTGGTGCACTTGGGGTGTTGCTCTACGAACAACCA
>JAIRQA010000118.1 GCA_031256715.1 Coriobacteriales bacterium
TCCAGCAGTATAGGAGCGTGCGGATAGCTGCCAGCCAACTGAATGCTGTCCCCATGGTATGATTCGTCTTGCCAAACATAGATGTGCCCAGGTGCCCATCTGATCCTATGTTTGGCGACATCCCGGTTGGATGGGTGCCTGGGCGGATGGGAGACCGCCATGGGTATCTGTAATAACCCGTTTACTGATGATGTTAACGCACTTTCCGATGAAGACTTCGTCCTCCTCAAATATGCTGTTGCAACAAGACGGTGCTATGAGAAAACGGGATTTAGCACGTATACTGAGCTGGTGGAGAACTATCGGCTTATAAGGCCATGCCCGAGATGCGGTTCAGATGAATATATAAAAAACGGCAAAACTCCAGCTGGACACCAAAGGTATATCTGCAAAAAATGCGACCTTGAATACAGCACGCTAACCGGGACAATCTTTGAGCACAGCAAAAAGGATCTATGCGATTGGGTCAATTTTGTCACGATGATGTGTCACAACGTACAGGTTGAGGCAGCTGCGGATATGTGCGAAATATCGCATAAAACCGCATTTGAATGGCGTCATAGGGTGCTTGCGACAGTAAGTGATTACCAAAAGCGCACAATGCTTAAGAAGCGTGTCTGGATTGATGAGACCTACCTTGAAGACTCAGCCCTGCTAAGTCAACCTGACTGGCAACCAAAGCGCGGTCTCTCAAAAAACAAAATCTGCATCGCCGTGGCAATAGACGTATTCAAAAATCCGTATGCCGTAATCTGTGGGCACGGAAAGCCATCTTCAAAGCGCATCAAGGATGCATTACAAAATCATATTGAGGAAGGGTCAGTCATAGTGCATGACAAGGAACGCGCCCACAACGCTTTGATTAAGGCTATTGCTGGTGTTGATGAGTCATACAAGGCAGACACCAAAGATGCAAACTACCTCGAAGGAATGCAGATGGTCAACAACCTCTGTTCATGGCTGAAATACTATCTGAGACGCTTTCCCGGGATGAAGCAAGAGAACTTGCAACACTACCTGGACTGGTTCGTATATCTGTTCAGAGTCACCAAAGATAAGGAGAAATGGACGAAAGTGGAAAGGGTACTACGCCATTTAGCACTGTCTGAAACCACTTTCCGCAGCTCGTGGACCTGAATCTATCCGCACGCTTATATACTGCTGGAAAATCAAACAGTTTTACTGATGCTTCTCAACTGTTTTTCTATAGAAATTTGTGAAGAGGGGAAGATTTGCCGACGACCTATTTGTCGTCAGTTTTTCTTGCGGCACCTGGAGAAGGAGGCGATACCAAGTTCATTAACTCTTGTTGACTATGCACGTTAAGTTTTCTGTAAATGCGCCAAGAATGTGTATGTACGGTGCCCATAGAAATAAAGAGCTTGTCGGCTATAAAGCTGGCGTTTCTACCCTTTGCTAGCAAAAAGAATACTTCGGTTTCGCGTCGTGACAGCAAGTGCCGATCTGCAATCTGATTGCATGCCTGAAAAAACCGTCCAACCTTTTTCTCGGCATCGCTTTCGCTGCCAGCGTAGATATGCCTTGTATTCTCTAGTACTGCCATATGACGAATTGCGCGCTCCCGAGGAAAGAATAAGTAGCCAAAAAATAGTGCAACAATCATGAAACTAAATACCGCAAAGTCGTTTTGACCTATCAGGTTACCCTGTCCCAATAGTAGCGCCACGATTATTCCAAATTGCATACCGATAGACAAAAAACCTCGCCCAAAGCCAAATGTTAGAAGTGTAGAAATGCGATAGCGGTTGCTTATTTCGCTAAACTCAATCCAGAGCGTTAGCTCAAAGGCAAGATAACTAACAAAGATCAAAGATATTGCCGCATGTGGATAAATTGCAAATAAATATGGTACAAGCAACATAGAGAGCGCGATAACTGGTATAAAGCTGCGATAAAATGTGTCCAGTTCGCGTTCTCTAAAAAAATAGGCAGCCATCGTAATGATGGTCACAATCACACAGGCAATGATTGCTAGCACCATTTGATTTGCGATACTTACACCAACGCCGATTGTCGATAATGCCATTACTGACAAAGGCCCCAGAGCAAAGCCGAACAAAAAAGATGGCACACCTATGGCAATAGCAAAGGTCTTACGCTTTACCTTAAGTGTACTTTTTGTGGGAACATCGAGGACGAAGTCCTGTTCTGTGGGATTGTCCAAAGCTGCGCCATGCGTTTCTCTTTCGTTATTTTTATTGACACCCAAAGAACCTTCTTTTAATGCTTTTTTTAACTTAACCTTTGGGATGCGTATCTTTTTTGACGCATTGTATAACGGGAAGAATTGATAGATGGCCAAGAGGCAGTACAGCGCATCGACTATCCCTTGCTGCTGTGTAAGCGAAACAAACTCATGAATGATGAACCCTAGAATAATCCCCAACAGTGCGTTAACTGTAATTGCGGTGAGTTCATGATGCGCGTAAAAATCTCCCCACAAAAGCACAATTGCTGCTACCCCTGATGAACATAGAATAGCACCAACATAAAATAACGGAGCAATAAGAAATGTCTTTGCCAGAAAAAGAACAAGTAAACCAAGAAAAACCGTTGCGGACGTTAGAGCTAAAAATCTGACATCCCAAACAAGCGTTGCTGCCTTCTCGCCAGCAATGCCAAAAAACAAAGAAACAAAAACAAAACCAATTGTTAAGGCAATAAAAAAGAAAAAATGCTCTGGTGCAAGAATCCCAGTCTCTGTGCCTTGCTCACCCAAAAAAAACAAATCTGGTGAGGTACACATAATAGATTGCACCAATGCCCAAAGCGTCCCCAAACCAAGAACCATTTGTGGAGAAATACTCTTTAGAGATTCGACAAAATCTTGAAGGGAACCCTTTTTTCCTGATTGCTCTGGGTGGCTATGCAATTGGTAAACAGTCACTGTGCCTCACTATCTTTTGCGCCAAAGGAAATGCATCCATGTGATTATACAGGATAAGATGTTTGACTTGTGTTATCGCATAAGGAAAAAGACAAATAATCGATAAAAGGCGACAAAGGTTTCACTGGCGATAATTGGATAAAAGAAGGCAAAGGGTTATTGCGCTGGCAGATGAACTGCCTTAGCGTTTAACTCTGAGTCTAACTCTGCGTCTGCTCCGCAGTGTGCTTACTAAAGTAGGGTGAAGAAAACGAAAGTAATAATTTGCTTAATACAGTGATATGGGGATTTATTATTTTTTAAGAACTAGGTAGAGCGATTTAATAAACAATAGTATTACAAAGCGCTTGCTTCTTTGTTCTAACATCATCTTTGAATTTTTCTGCTGGTCTCTAAACAAGAGAAAGGAATTAGATGTGAGACAGGAATGGAAATGGGAAGAGGACGGCTATGAAGTCATACGGAGCTGCGCGTGGTCTGCACCTGGAGATCATCCAGTAGGATGTGGCATTAAACTTTATGTAAAGGATGGCAAGTTAGAAAAGGTGGAGGGTGACGAGGAGCACCCCATTACGCAAGGTCGCCTTTGCCCAAGATGTTTGGCGCTCAAAGAGTATGTCTATCATCCAGATCGCATTATTTACCCCATGAAGCGCGACCCAAAAGACCGCGGCAACAACGATAAATGGGAGCGCATTACTTGGGATGAAGCTTGGGAGACAATTTTTGAGAAAATCAGATATTTTACAGATAAATATGGCCCAGAAACCATAATGGAGTTTACTGGAACTGGTCGTCTTGCCTGTATGTACAACAATCTTTTGGCCTATGAGGCAATCGGTACGCCAAACTGTTGCTACGCCTATAGCGGAGTTTCTTGTTGGGGACCGCGCAACTCAGTTTGTGCCTATGTTTTGGGTGCCGGCTATCCAGAAATAGATTATGCCTTTAAATACGAAGACAGATACGATCACCCAGGTTGGCCACTGCCGGAATATGTTGTAATTTGGGGTAAAGCTCCTTTGGAGTCCAATGCTGATGGACTTTTTGGTCATTCGGTTGTTGACATGATGAAGCGCGGTACAAAGCTGATATCTGTAGACCCTCGTGTGAACTGGTTGGCAAGTCGTGCGGAGTTTCATTTGCAACTGCGACCAGGTACAGATGCCGCCATGGCGCTTGGTTGGCTGAACGTCATCATAGAAGAAGACCTTTACGATCACGAATTTGTAGACGCATGGACTTATGGATTCGAGCAACTTGCAGAGCGTGTTAAGGAATATCCCGTAGAGAAAGTCGCCGATATAACTTGGGTGCCGGCAGAAAAAATTCGTGCTGCGGCACGTGCTTTTGCCAAAGCTCCCGCGGCAAGCATTGCTTGGGGAGTGTCTGCCGACCAAAACCCCAACGCACCGCAAATTAGCCACGCAATTTTAGCTCTAATGGCTATAACCAACCGTATTGACGCGCCCGGCGGCAATGTTTTGGGCGGACCTCCTCCACTAAATCCAACCGGACGCGACGGCGAGACGGCAATGTTTTCGCAGGTTGGCGAGGTTATGCCTCCAGAAATCTGGCAAAAACGTTTGGCCGCCAACGATTTACCAGGCTATCAGGAGATTCAGAACTACATTCAGCCTGACTACACATTAGAATACCTTGAGCGTGAAGAACCATACAAGATGAGAATGGGTTGGATTCAGAGTTCTAACTTCTTAAGCCCCACCTGTTCTGCGCAACCAGAACGCTGGCATGACGCTGTCATGAAGTTTGACTTTAATGTTGGCACGGACACTTTTATGAATCCTACTATTCAGGCATTAGCAGATATGTTTTTGCCCATTGGCACCTTTGCAGAAATCAATGACTTTGCAATTACTCACTACGGTATGTGCGCAACATTTTATGGTTCAATCAATAAGGCTATTGATGTTGGCGAGACTGTCTCTGACCTTGAAATTGCCCTGAAAATTGGCAATGAACTGCATCCAGAGTTGTTCCCATGGGATACTCCAGAGGCTTATTTTGACGCTAAGCTAAAAAATCCTGCTGTAAAAGACCAGATTACTTTTGCGGATTTGCAAAACAAGGGTGTTTTGCTGCCCACAAATGAATACTATAAGTATAAATCTGGGCAAATCCGTGGCGATGGCAAGCCGGGCTTTAACACTCCAACAGGACGCATAGAGCTTTACTCTCTCTTGTTTCAGAAATTTGGTGAGGATCCTCTGCCATACTACATTGAGCCTGAGTATAGTGCTGTCGCCAATCCCGAGATTGCTTCTAAGTATCCGCTGATTTTAACAACTGGCGCTCGCACCTTCGTGTCATTTCACTCTGAGCATCGCCAGATAAAAACTCTTCGCGAGGTCGTACCCGATCCGCTATTAGAGATGCACCCCGACACAGCAAAAGAGTACGGTGTTACCGATGGTGCTTGGGTTTATATAGAAAACCAGTGGGGTAAAGCCAAGCAGCGCGTAAAAGTTACCGAGGGCATAATGCCGGGTGTCGTGCATGCTATGCATGGGTGGTGGTTCCCAGAAGAAGAGCCAAGTGCTCCGCATCTCTACGGTGTTTGGAAGTCAAATGTGAATAACATGATTCCCAGCAAGCATATGGGCAAGTTGGGATTTGGCTCACCATTTAGAAGTGCGCAGGTGACATTGTATTTAGCTACCGATTAATTTTTACTAAAGTCGCGCTTGCGCCTTTTGGCGCAAGCGCAGTTACCTAGTGATTATCAGGAGATAGGAAGGAAAAGAAATGTCCCTAAAGGGTTACGGATTACTGATAGATTATGAATTTTGTTCTGGATGCCACAGTTGCGAGGTAGCTTGCAAAAACGAACGCAATATTCCACTGGGCAAATGGGGAATTAAAGTCGAGACAATTGGACCTTGGAAAGCAGAAGGCGATAGATACGAGTTTAATCACATCCCATGTCCGACATCCTTGTGCAACCTTTGTGAGGAGCGCATCGCTAAAGGTAAAAAGCCGTCTTGTGTTCACCATTGCCTTTGCCAGGTTATGGATTATGGGCCAATAGATGAATTAGCCAAAAAAGCGGCTGAAAAAGGCTCAAAGGTGGTGATGTTTTTACCATAATTTTTTTGCTGCAATAAAAGCATCTTCTAGTTGTTCTCATTACCGAATTACCGTTTTAGGAGGAATGCAATGGGAGTTAAAAAGCACGGCATACTGTTAAAGGTTGCAATTCTGTTGTCCGGCTTTGCTGTAATGGGCGGTGCCGCGGTTGCACCAGCCATGGCCATTATGACAGAGCAGTTCTCAAAAGAGTACAGCCCAACTATTATCATGCTTCTAGCATCGATACCACAGTTTAGCTTGATTGTGATATCGCCAATATTTGGCAAGCTCACAGATATTTTTAAGCGTCGCACTCTGATGACTTTTGCCTTTGCTACATATTTGATTGGTGGTCTAGGGCCCTTCCTTGTTACAGAATCCCTGCCATTAATCTTACTATTCCGCTTTATTTTGGGCGTAAGCATGGCTATCCTAATTCCGCTTTCTGCCATATTTGTTGATGATTTTTATGAGGGTCAAGAAAAATCTACCATGCTTGGTTTTAATCTTGGCGTTTCTCTAATTGGCGGTACGGTATTGCAATATTTGGGTGGTTATTTGGCCGACATTCACTGGTTAACCTGTTTCTTTGTTTATCTTATTATCATACCGGTAGCACTTGTAGCATTCTTTGTAATACCGGAACCAGACAAGAAGACTGCTGTTGCAACAGCTGACACCACAAACGTTGCTGCATCGGTTGCAAAGAGATCTAAGATTCCAGTAACGGCATGGATAGTCATCATTGGCACAACCTTCTACCATATTGTCTTCTTTACTTTTGTTACCAACGCTGCTTTCTTGGTTGACCAAGGTATTGATGGTGTTTCTTTTGGTACGGGAGCACAAGCGGGTATGGCCTTCTCGTTTATGACAATCGGAGGAGCGCTAGGCGGTCTTATTTTGGGACCTGTTTATAAATTTGCAAACAAGCAATGCTTGCCTATTGGAATTTTGCTAGTGTCACTTGGCTTTGCGGTTTGTTTTTTCTCAACAAGTTTGGTTATGGTTTTTGTTGGCGCGCTTTTGTGCGGCATTGGCAACGGCTTAACGATGGCAGCGCTAAATGCCGTTGGTGCCTTTGTGGTTAAACCAGATAGAGCCCCACTGGTTTTGTCGCTAATCGTTGCCTTTATGGGTCTTGGCCAAACCATACAGCCGTTAGTTTTTGATCCGATACTTGCTGCACTTGGCATGTCTACTGGTCGCGAAGCATTTTTGGTTGGCCTTGCAATGGGCGTTATCCTGTCTGCAATATTCTTTTTTGTTCTCCTTGGCAAGAAGAAGGATGAGGATACCACGGCTGACGCCAATGCCGCATAAGTTGCGGTATTGCTTAATTCAGCCTATAGCTTAAAGTGCATATCCCAGCTTTAGGCACAAAAGCTTGTCTAAGGCTGGGATTTGCTACTAGTTAATTTGCCGTCAATTATCGCAGTGCAATATTGCAAGTCTAACGCAATTTTGCTTTACGTGTGCGGTGCCATACAGAAACTAGGTAAAGATGAACAAGCAGAATAAAGGCAAGAAAGTCAGTGTATTACTCTTAAAGGTTGCTATTTTGGCAGTAGCGCTTGATGATGTTGCCGCTGGCGCTATCTCACCTGCCTTAAACGTGATGATTGATAAGTTCAGTGATCAGTATCCGATTACTCTAATCATGATGCTTACCACGGCTCCGCAGATTTGCCTAATTGTCTTTTCGCCTATCTTTGGTTTGGTTGTTAACAAATTCAGACGAAGGCAACTTCTGTTCTTTGGTTTGGCCTGCTTTTTGGTTGGTGGTGTTGCGCCGGTATTAACCGAAAGCCTGCCGGTAATTTTGATTCTTAGGGCAGTTTTAGGTGTTGGCATTGCGACCTTGATACCGCTTGCCTTGGTGCTCATTGATGACTTCTTTGAGGGCTCAGAAAAAGATACAATGATGGGCTTAAATCAAACTATGACGATGATTGGTGGTACGATTTTTCAGATCGGTGGAGGTTTTTTGGCCACTATATCTTGGCATTCGGTCTTCTTAATCTATCTCTTCCCAATTTGGATTGTAATTTTCTGCTTCTTTTTTGTTCCGGAGCCACCAAAAGAAAAGCGACTTGCTGCCGCTGAAGCAGTACGTTCGGACAAAAAGACAAAGATACCAGCAGCTGTTTGGGTACTTTGTGCCGCATATGTACTCTTTCACATTTGCTTCTTCAATCTTGTGAATAATGCTGCAATCCTAATCGAAAGCGAAGGTTTTGGTGATTCTACGCAAGCAGGTTTTTCGTTCTCGGCTATGACCATGAGTTCCTTTTTTGGCGGCATAGCATATGGTTTTATTGTTAAAAGACTAAAAAAATATACTATGGCGTTAGGCGTTGCCTCTGTTTGCTTGGGTTTCGCGCTTTGCTTTTTTGCCCAAAACTTGGCGATGGTTATCATTGGCTGCGTTTTTGCTGGCTTAGGTAGCGGCACAACGATGCCAGCATTTATGAGCAGAGGCACAGAAGTTGCTCCACCATCAAGAGTGGCTATGTCACTTTCTCTTTTGCCAGCAGCAATGGGCTTGGGGCAGTTCTTATCTCCCATTACATTTAACCCAGTACTTGAGGCGCTGGGTTTGAGCTACGGACGTCAGGCGCTTGGTGCTGCGGCGGTAATGGCTTTTGCTCTGATTTTTATTTACATCCTGTATAACCGTTTTTACGGTAGACAACATGTAGTAGATTCAGATGATTCTGCCATGAATTAAGGAATAACAAAGATGAGGAGTTGCAATGCTAGATTTAGCAGGTAAAGTTGCAGTCGTTACCGGTGCCAGCTCTGGTATAGGTGCCGAGATTGCCCGAGTTTTTGCCCTGCAAGGAGCTTCGGTAGTTTTAGCCGGACGCAATGCTGGGCGTGGCGAAGCTGTTTTGCAAGAAATAAAGCAAAACAATAAGTCTAAGACAGGTTTTTGCTTTTTTAAGCAGACCGATGTTACGGTAGAACAAGACCTGAGTGATTTGGTGAACTTCACTTGCTCACACTTTGACACACTGGACATTTTGGTAAACAATGCTGGCGTGTTTCTTCAGGCTGAATTAGAAGAGATATCCGAAAAACTTCTGGATGATTCCTTTGCGACAAATCTTCGCTCGGCAATTCTGCTTACCCGGTATGCATTGCCTCATCTAAAAATGAGTAAAGGAAATATTATTAATATTGCATCTTTAGTTGGGCAACGTCCAATGGGAAATGCATATGCTTATGCCGCAACAAAAGCAGGGTTAGAAAACTTTACCAAGCTGGCAGCTAAGAATTATGCCCACATGCAAATTCGCGTTAATGCAATTTGTCCGGGCACAATCCAGACTCCAGCTTTGGCAATGGTCTCTGATATTGGTAAAGGTGTGCCCTATGGACGCGTTGGGCAAACACGCGATGTTGCCAATGCGGCTTTGTTTTTGGCTTCAGATGAGGCAGATTTTATCACCGGCTGCACCATTACGGTAGACGGTGGTCAGAGCTTGTAGACTTTGTTCAACACTTAGGCATATGACTTATCAACTTAAGTTGACAAGTGGCGATAACTATTAAAAGTCGATAACTAGAGAAACGATTAAACATGTGTATGCCATGCACAAGTTGCGGTAAGTGTAAAGTAGATAAAGGCATAGATGCAAGTTTTTGCTATTTTTGCAATCATCAAAATGCCGCGGACGCAAGAGTCTGCGCTAGTTGTGGTGCGCTCTTGCCACTTGCACCAGGAGTTGTAAGTGAGCGCGAAGTTAGTTTTGCGACAGATAGCGCAGGCACTAGTTGGGCGTAATGCTAAGTGCGAAAGATTAGCAATGAAAGATTGGTGAGCATTCATATAGCTTTGTGTCGTTTTTGCGCTGTCTTTGTGCCACCATTGTTATGCAACGGTGCGGCGGCAGGTATGGAGTCCGGTACGGCGGCGTGGAGTAAACTATAAAACAGGAAGGTAAAAGAAATGAATATTGAGCAATTCTCATTACAAGAATTAGAGGTTGTTTCTGTTAATGCGCCAACTCCGTTGTTGCCAGAAACAGTAAATTACACTTATCCAATAAGCCCAAAGGATGCCGTGATTGCCGCATTTGAGAAAAAAGCGGTATGGCAAACGATTGGCGCAGAGACCCGCATTTTTACGCCGCGCCTTTTACCAGACAACATAGCACGTGGATTTGTGCTAGAAAGCAAGCCATTTGACCCAGTAAACGAGGGTGGTGGCAAGGACATGTTTGGCATAGATTGGGAGTATGTGCAGGTTGCCGAAGGTTCTATGGTCAAGCCTGGGGCACCTTTGCTTGCAGACGCAAATGAATGGACAGATAAGCTTGTATGGCCAGATATTGACACATGGCCATGGGAGGACAGTGCCAAAGCCAATAATGGCACTTACCTCAAACCAGACCTATATAATGTTGTTCCCATCATGACTGGTTGGTATGAACGCCTGATTTCGTTCATGGATTTTGAGGGTGCCGCAATAGCCATGATTGATGACGAGCAACAAGCTGCAGTTAAGGAGCTTTTTGACAAACTTTCTGACCTCTACATTAAAATCATTGACAAATTCTTGCTGTATTTCCCGGATATCAACGGTTTTCAGTTTCACGATGACTGGGGTTCGCAAGCAGATACGTTTTTCTCGCCCGCCTGCGTTTCTGAACTAATTGTGCCTGCAATGCAAAAAGTGACTGCACACTTGCACGCAAAAGGTCTGTATGGGGATTTACACAGTTGCGGGCAATTGATGAAGCAGGTGCCAAATATTATTGCTGCTGGCTGGGATTCTTGGAACCCGCAACTTCACAATGACATAGAGCAGATTTATGCTCTTTATGGCGACAAGTTATTACTTGGCGCGCCTTGTTCTTATGATGCAGATGCCAGCAAAGACGAACAGCGCGACTGCGCCCGTGCCTATGCAAACAGATATTGCTTGCCAAGAAAGCCAACCACTTTTAATACCTATAGCGCACATTTACTAACACCCGCGTTTTGGGAAGAATTGTACATTCAGTCGCGAAAGTGCTATGGAGCTAAGAACGTCAAACTTAAAACGCTTGGGAGAAACATTGGCGAAATATTAGTGGCAGATAAGTTTTTAGACCTATAGGTAATCTTTGCTTTTTTGAGCCGTGTTCGCCACCAGCGTCGCCTGTGTCTGATTGCAAACGATGACGTTACTCAATCATGGTTAAGCAAGGCATCAGACGATTCAGACGATCAGAGGACAGATGAATCGCCCCTATGTTCGTTTCTCGCATCGCAGAAGTCAAGCGTTGTTAAGCTCGTAATAGTCTTGCGCTCTTTTACTAAGCTCTTCAACAGAAAGCCCGTCAAAAAAGTTTGTGCTGCCATTCTGTATAGTCAAATGGCTCACGAATGATGGATGTGATAAAACGCTCGGCATCGTCCTTCCACTTTAGTGTTGAAGCTTGGCGGTCAGGATGTGGGCTCTCACCGTTTTCGTACTCCAAGATATACGACCAAATAAGTTCATAATAACCCTTTTGTATCTGGCTTTGCACATACATTTTGGCCTCGGTCTCAAGCCTATTGCGCACAATGCTCTGATCGTCAAAGGGACGATTAAAACAGCAGTTGTCTAGGTAAAGTTTCATGAATTTCCTACTTTAATGTCTGCAATACGTGCGATTGGCTGTTGATAAGTGTATCATAGCTGCGTTTAGAGCGCAGCAGAGAAAAGCGGCACGAGTGAGCGGCACTCGCCGTAAATAGAGCTTGAACCAACGAGCATGTTCCCACAGACACTTCAATCATCACAATGCGACCAGCAACTGTTCACGCCCCCCTGCGTCATCCTAAGATTGCCGCAAGTCTATGCTTAAGGCTCTGACACTTCGGTCTGGCGAGCTAGAGCCTTAAGCTCTCGCTTCGCTCGCCTCTAGATGACATGGGATAGGGCGTGAACAGTAACTATGTATACGCCAGTATGTATACGCCAGAACAAAAAGAGTTGCTGTACAAGATTGCAACTGCTATAATCAAACTCTAAAGTTGCAAACTTACGAGTAGAATTAGTAGGGATGATATGTTTTATGGGCGGCAGGCAGAATTAGATAAACTTAATGACATGTGGGCAAGCGAGCGTTTTGAGTTTGCCGTTATATATGGTCGCAGACGAGTTGGCAAGACCGCACTGATAAGAGAGTTTGTTAAGGGGATTCAGGAACCAGAGCGAAGTGCGGGGAGCAATGTTGGCAAGACCGCACTGATAAGAGAGTTTGTTAAGGGCAAAAAAGCCTTCTTTTTTACTGGCACCGAAAGCACTGCAAATGATAACCTTGTGTCATTAAGTAGAGTTATTGGTGGCGACCAAAATGCTCCTTTATATCGTGACTTCAACTCAGCCCTTACCGAGCTATTTAATCTGGCAGAACATGAACGCCTTGTCTTTATCATAGATGAATTTCCGTATTTGGCTAATGCCCATCGCGGTATCTCTTCTGAACTTCAAATTCTCATTGACCACAGAAGAGAATCTTCAAAATTAATGCTGATTCTTTGCGGCTCCAGTATGAGCTTTATGGAACAACAGGTTCTTGGACATCAAAGCCCACTTTATGGGCGCCGTAGTGCCCAGCTAAAAATACTGCCGTTTACTTTCTTTGGCGCACAGGCATTTCTAAAAGGCTTTAGCTCTTATGAGCAGGTTGAACTTTATGGCATGACAGGCGGTATTCCGGAATACCTGAATAGAATCAATAACAATAAAAGTGTAGCCGAGAATATTAGTGCTTTGTTTTTAGACACCTCCGGCGTACTTTTTGAGGAGCCTGCAAATTTACTAAAACAAGAGCTTCGTGAGCCCTCAACTTATAACGCCATAATTGAAGCAATCGCACATGGAGCGTCTAAACTAAATGAAATAAGTACAAAAACCGGACTTGAAAGTAATAAGTGCGCGAAGTATCTTACGCAACTAATTACGCTTGGCTTAATTCGCAAGGAATACCCACACGGAAATAACGTTCGCAAGCGAAGCATATACAGACTTGAAGATCAAATGTTCAGATTCTGGTATCGATTCGTTTTTCCCAACATCAGCGCTTTGGCAGCGGGACTTGGCTCTGTTGTTTACAAAAGCGAAGTAGAGCCAAATCTAAACGCATACCTAGGCTTGGTTTTTGAGGATATATGCAAACAATGGATTTATGAGTATGCTAAGAAGGGCAAGCTACCTTTCTTTGCTAAAGAGCTCGGGCGCTGGTGGGGAACAAACACCAAGACACATGCTCAAGAAGAAATTGACATCATGGCGACACATGGCAGCAGTGCCTTGTTTGCCGAATGCAAATGGTCAAACTTAAAAGTAGGCGAAGACATATATAGCAATCTTGTTAACCGATCTTTACTATTAAACTATAGTGATGTTCATCTATATATTTTCGCAAAGCGGGGGTTTACGAATAACTTGCTAAAACTAGAATCTAAGAACAGTTATCTAAGGCTGTTTTCTCTGCAAAAAATGCTTGCAGAGCTTAACAATGACTGATTGTCTGTGAAGTAGGATTCTCTATCACAATCTAATTGGATCGAGATTTTATGACTTTGGATAGAAAATCTCTTAAGCAGCAGCAGTACCCACCAACATCGCAAAAAAGCGGCAGGCGCAAGCGGCAGGCGCAAGCGGCAGATACTCCTTTTGTGTGACCGCTTACCGCCAGCAGCCGCGCTACATGTGCCTATGGTAAGTGGCCTATGTCCTTTAATTCTCTATCATACTTTGTCATACATTGTGCGATAATATAAATATCTTAGCGTGTCGAAGCTAGCCAGTGTATACAACTGGCGAATAACTTTATTTGAGGACGGAAGATGTTTGACACATTATCAGTTTGGTATCTGTTTTTCGGTGGTACAAGCTCCGGGGTTCTTTTGCTCTGCTCTTTCGTCAGTCTGTTTTTTATTAGAGAACCTTTTGGCAGTATGGCACACTATGCAACGGTTTATCAGAAGCAAGTTGGACAGACTATCAATGCTGGTTTTATTGCTGGAGAAGCATTGCTGTTAACGGGGATTGTCTGTCTTTTGCTTGACCTTGGGCGCTCCGATCGCTTGCTAAACCTCTTGATTTCCCCGAACTTTTCTATCCTGTCAGTTGGCGCATACGCTTTGGTGCTATTGGCTATACTGGGATTTTCTCTTGTACTTCCGCGCCTATTTTACTTGCCTTGCGTATCAACAGTATTTGTCAGAACTGCAGAGACTGCAACTCTAGTAGTAGCATTTGTTTCTATGCTTTATACGGGACTTTTGCTCTTTAGCATGAAAGCCGTGCATTTCTGGGACAATCCTTTGATTCCTATCTTATTTGTCTTCTCATCCCTATCGTCAGCCATTGCTTTATTGGCTATCATCAGTTTCTTTTCTGAGAAAAATGCTTGGTACGCGCCAATGTTACAAAAGTTGACTCTAGTGGATTTGGCTTTGATTATACTAGAGATTATCTCTATTGCCGTGTTCCTTTTGCTATCGCGCAACGCAGAAAGTATTGCTGCTCAGGATTCGTTAGCAAACCTTCTAAGCGGCAAGAAAGCATTAACTTGGTGGTTCGGCTTCGTGATTCTGGGCATGCTGGCTCCTCTGACTTTAGAACTGCTTTTTATTAAGGGTAATAAGCTTTTTGCGCAAGCAGGGTTGGCAATTGTAGCAGTTATGATACTCGTTGGCGCCTTCTGTTTACGCGACGGACTTGTTGGCGTGGGAGTTCATAGCGATGCGGCTGATAGTTTCGCAAGCAGCGAGCTGCAAAACACCAGTCCTCAGAGAGCTAGCATGATGCTTTATGAATAAACTCACATCTGATAGTTTAAGCAATGCAACACTTTTTAAGGTAGATGAAAAAAGCAGTATTCCGATTTGGTTGCAGCTTAAGAACCGCTTTATCTATCTCATTGTTTCTGGTCACTACCTTTCGGGCGATCAGTTACCTACCGTACGAGGTCTTGCAGCAGAAATTGAAGTCAACTACAACACCGTAAGTAAGGTGTATATGAGTTTAGAACAGGATGGCTACATCGAGTCTAAGCCCAGACAAGGCGCATTTGTCAGCGACGTCAGCGATAAGGCTGGTGTTAGTGTCGCCACAACTGCCGAAATTGTAACAAGGGAATACTTTAAACGCTGTCAAGAACTAGGAATGACCCTAGAAAGCATAGAAATTCAATTTAATAAGACACTGCAGACGATAAGAGGCGAGACCAAGGACGTGCGGTAATCACTAGAAAGGGACTACCATGAAGGGATTAGGGAATACAAAAAATGATGCCAGCAGCTCGCAGTTGGCGAGCAGCTTCTTCTGCTTCTGGCTCTAGCGCATCAAATAATTCTGTCAGCTCCAGCAACGCAGGATCTAGCAACTCCATTCCTGCGTATGACGGATATCGCTTTGACACCAACAGGAGAATTGCCTCGCGCAATGGGGCCACTGTTTTCTCTATAGCTTTGTTTGTAGTTGTTTTTGCGCTTGTCTTGCTGGTTGCAAAATTGGCTTTTGGTGACATAGGCATTGTCGCAATCATTACAGGACTTGTTGCTGCATATCTTGTGTCGTCTTCTATAAGCATCGTTCAGGAGTGGGAACGAGCAATAGTCTTAAGGCTAGGACGCTTTAATCGTGTTGCAGGTCCCGGTTTAGTGGCTACCATCCCGCTTATAGAGTACAAGCCATTACGAATCGACCAGCGCGTGATGTCTACATACTTTGGAGCCGAGGAAACTCTGACTTCTGATTTGGTGCCTCTTAATGTAGATGCAATATTGTTTTGGGTAGTTTATAACACTAAATACGCTTGTATGGAGGTCGAGGATTACGCATCCGCAGTTGCTTGGATTGCCCAGACGACAATGCGAGACGCAATTGGTCGCACCACAGTGGCTGAGGTTGTTACTCGCAGGGATCAGTTGGATGATGAGTTAAAAAAAGTGATTGAGGAAAAACTTTCACCTTGGGGGATAGCCATCACTGATGTCCAAATTCGCGACATTGTTATTCCTAAGGAGCTGCAAGAAGCGATGTCTTTTGAGGCTGCTGTAGAGCGTGAGAAAAACGCTCGCTTAGCTTTGGCAGAGATAGAAAAAGACATTTCGGAGATGCTTGTTGATGCATCGGTGGCCTACGAAGGTAATGAGAACGCCATGAAGCTACGCACAATGCACCTAGCTTACGAGTCGGTAAGAAGGTCAAGTGGCACAATGGTGATACCCAGTGCTTTCAGCGACGGTTTTGCAGATGCTTCTGGCGATAGGGCAGTTAAATAGCTGTCTTCACTGTTTCCAGCACATCCTCAACTTCATTTGCAGATGCTTCTGGCGATAGGGCAGTTAAATAGCTGTCTTCACTGTTTCCAGCACATCCTCAACTTTATTTGCAGATGCTTCTGGCGATAGGGCAGTTAAATAGGGGCAAGCAAACTGCGATATTTCTAATCAATCCGGCGACAAACGCATTATTGTCTGGGACAAGATAATAGTTTGTTGGTTACGTTTGTTCCTATCAATTTTGTGAGATGCAATAAGCTTTTTATATCTGTATTATCCTAAAAATAGGATTAATCTGTCATATATTGTCATATGAATTCTCTTGACAGCAACAAACTACTATGACAGAATATGACAGAGGAAGAATTGGCCGATTCTGACATATTTTGGGACTGCTAGAAGACATGACGACATTTTCGAGCATGACAGCCATGGCATGCTTTTGTGTCTAAATTATTTGGCGGGCTCATGGTTTATATTTGCTCAAAGGAGAAGGAGTGATAATGTCAGAAAATGCAGAAAAGCCATCTGATTGGGGATACCCTCATTTAACTCGCAGAAGTTTCCTGAAGACTACAACTGCCATTGCTGGAACCGTTGCGCTTGGAGGAGGCATGACCAGCTTTGCTGGATGCAGTAATACGGCATCGCGAACTATGAATAATGTCGAGGAAGCGGTTAAGACAGTTTCATGCTGTTGGACATGTCAATACTGCCAATACAATGCAGTTGTTAGGGACGGACGCATAGTTAAACTGGAGCCAAAAAAAGAAGGCAGCCTACGAGGTTCACGTATGTGCCTTCGTGGGAGATCAAGGTTTCGGGCACTAAATAACCCAAATCGCATTAAGTACCCGCTTAAGCGTATTGGTGAACGCGGAGAGGACAAGTGGGAACAGATTACTTGGGACGAAGCCATAGAGACTATCGCAGAGAAATGGAAGAAGTTTCGCGATGAATATGGCAACAGATCCATAGCTTATTATTGGGGCTCAGGCAACGCCTCAGCTTTGGCATCCGGCAACTTTGGGGGTTTAATGGGTCGGTTTGCGAATGTAATGGAATGCACGTGGCTGGACTATTGTACCGATATGGCTCTCGGATATGGCACGTCACGTGCACTTGGCGCTGCCGCTTCTCAAAATGAAGCCTATGACATAAAAAACGCCGACAAGGTCTTTATGTGGGGCATTAGTTACACGGATTCATGGTGGCAGCTTTGGTGGCCGTTGGCAGAGGCAATGGAACACGGAACACAACTTTATGTAATTGATCCAAGTCTATCTACAACAGCTTCAAAGGCAGACGTATGGGTGTCTAATAAGGCTGGCACAGACCCCATCATCATTTTGTCAGTAATGAATTATCTGGTTGAGCATAAATTGTATAACCACGACTTTCTTCTTAAACACACTACCGCTTGTGTGCTCGTGCGTAAAGACAACAACATGCTGCTAAGAATGAGTGATTTGGGTGTTGCGCCTGAGGAAGGGCCTACTGATCCTTTAACCGGTAAAGCAACCGTTATCGATCCACCAGTGGTCTGGGATACGGCAACAAATGAAGCTGTTGCGCACGATAAGTCAAGCGAGCCAGCATTAAGTGGCGACTTTGTAGTTAATGGAATTAAGGTGGATACATCATTTGACCGCTTGACAGCAGAACTTAGTAAGTATCCGCCCGAGCAGGCAGCTAAAATTGCGGGCATTTCTGTTGAAGAGATAGAAACATTGGCTGTCGCTCAATCTAACGGAAATGTCTACAATATCCCTGGATATGCGTCACAAGCATATGCCAATGGCGGTGAGTTTGGCCACGCGTTGGCAATGCTGGCTTTGTTAACTGGATCGCTAGGCAGACCAGGCGCTTCAGTGGGTGCAACATGGTGGTCTTTTCCAACAAATGGTGCTTTTCTTGCACCAACAGGAACTGGTGTTAATGCCGTTCCGGTTTTAGGAATGTCTACTATTATGGAGACCGGCAAGTTAAAAGGCAAAGAATACCCCATTAAATCCCTGCTTGTTGCTGCCGGTAACCCCATATGCAGTTCGGCTAGCACAAATGATATGCTCAAATGGTGGAACAAAATAGAGTTTATTGTTGTTATAGACATTCAGTTTAGCGACACAGCTCGCTTTGCCGACATTCTCCTGCCTGCCACGCATGCGCTAGAAAACGAAGACATTATGGTCAGTAGTTACTATCCTTACGTTGGTGTGACCGAAAAAGCAAGTGAGCCAGTATACGAGACAAAATCGGATGCGGACATTGCAAGGCTATTTGCTGAAGCCATGGGTTTTGGTAAGTATTTTGAGAAAAGCGATGACGACTATTTGCGTGAGATTATAGATGAATCGCCAACTGCAAAAAAATTGGGAATTACAGTTGAACGTATTCGCAAAGAAAAGGAAATTTGCTTTGACGAGAAGGGGATTAGGTTTGAGGGATGCGTATTTCCCACAGAGACAGGCAAAGCAAATATCTATTTAGAAACAGTGGCGCCGCGCATAGACTGGGGACAAGAGCTTGATCCAGAAATTGGACACGTTCCCACATGGTTCCCACCGCATGAGGCATGGGCAGATAGCGAATCTTCTCAAAAATATCCACTTATCCTAAATTCGCAAAGGCTGCGGACACGCTGGCATACAGGCGAGTTTGAAAACGAATGGATGCTAGAGGTATCACCAGAGCCTACGGTTAAGATTAACCCCGTGGATGCGGAAAAAAGAGGTATCAAAGACGGCGACTATGTAGAGGTATTCAATGATCGTGGTCATGCAGTAGCTAGGGCAGAGTATGCTAACGACAGACACCCAGGCGTGCTTATTTACCCAAAAGGATGGCAGATGTCTCAGTTTAAAGTAGGTAGTTGGAGCGAACTAACATCACCTTACGCAGATCCATTTGCTGTGAATACGTCATTCATGGATGTAGCTGTTGATGTCCGTCCTTGGATCGAAGGGAGGTAAACTATGAGCGCACAAAGACTCGGTATGGTTGTTGATACAAAACGTTGTGTTGGGTGTCATACATGCGCCGTTACTTGCAAAATAGAAAACAATATCGGTGATGGTGTTTTTTGGAATCGAACTATGACCGTTGGCGGCGATAGTATAGATTCTGCATCGGGCACATATCCCAATCTGAGCAAGCATTATATAACATTAGCTTGCCAGCATTGCGAAAACCCTGCCTGTACACGTGTTTGCCCAGTTGGCGCTACCTACAAGCGTGAGGAAGACGGCGTGGTTTTGCAAGATTACGATAAATGCATCGGTTGCAGAATGTGTATCGCTGCCTGCCCTTATACGGGGGTTAGAAACTTTAATTGGGAAGAGCCACAGCATTCTATAGGATATGACGTAGGTGATGCAGACGCGCCTGCACATCAAAAGCATACAGTAGAGAAATGTATGATGTGTGCGCACCGCCTTGCCAGAGGCGAAGAGCCTGCCTGTATTTTGGGATGTTTAGCAAAAGCTAGGTATTTTGGTGATTTTAACGACCCACAATCAGAGGTGTCCAAGCTGATATCATCTAGAACCTACAAGCAGCTTCAGGTAGAAGATGGTACAAACCCATCCGTCTATTTTTTGGTGTAATGGAGGATAATCATGACAGATAAAAATAATGTTGAGAAAAACACTGGCGAGAGCCAGGCAAAGCCATACCGCTCTAAAAAGCAACTTATCGCCATTATTGTTTGTGCCTTTGTTGCCGCATGCGGCATCGGCCTTTGGATGTTTCAGCTTGCCGGCGGCATGGTTAATACAAACATGCGCAATCTTGATGCTTGGGGCTTATACATCATCATGTTTATGCTCTTTGTGGGACTTTCTGCAGGAGGTTTGATTGTCTCTAGTGTGCCTAAGTTGTTTGGCATCAAAGGCTTTGGCGGTATCTCTAAACTCGCCATTTGGACTTCAATTTGCTGTACGATACTTGCCGTTGCATTTGTGGTGGTAGATTTGGGAGGGCCTCTAAGGGTATGGCACCTGTTTGCCTATGCCAACCTTACTTCACCTTTAATGTGGGATATTATTGTACTTTCGCTCTACCTTATAATATCTATCATCTATCTTTGGGCAACGCTAAGAAGTGAGCGCGGTCAGGGCACGGCTGTAGCACTTCGCGCAATTTCTGCAATTGCTTTGATTGCCGCCGTAGCGGTTCATACCGTCACTGCGTGGATTTTTGGCTTGCAAATTGCTCATGAGTTTTGGTATACCGCTTTGCTTGGCCCTTGGTTTGTTTCTTCGGCATTGCTTTCGGGCTTGGCTTTAGTGCTCATAGTCGCAATTGCCTTACGTAAAGCGGGTTACATAAAGCTTGAAAGTGCCAACCTTATAAAGATGACTAGGTTGCTAGGCGTTTTTTGCGCAGTAGACCTTTATTTCTTTGCCTGCGACTTGTTAACGTCAGGTTTTCCTGGTGGTAGCGGTGGCGAAGTCGTGGCAATGCTTACAACAGGACCTTTAGCAATGTTTTTCTGGGCGGAGATAATATTTGGCATTTGTACCATAATAGTTGCTTTTACTCCTGCATTGCGTAAGCCAGGCTTTATAACCTGCGCGGCAATATTTTCTGTACTTGCAATCTTTGCTAAGCGTGTGCAGATTTTGGTGGGTGGATTTCAGGAAGCAAACATAAGCTATCCAACTGTATCTAGCGGTCCTGAGCTGTCTGCCGCTGGTAAAACATTAGCAGATGTTGGTGGAGCGCTCATCTACACACCATCGCCTTTAGAAATAGGTTTGGTTGTCGGAGTACTTGGCTTAGGAACTTTCTTGCTGCTACTTGGATTACGCATGCTGCCGCTAAAACCTGTAGAAGAACAGTAGCCCGAAGGTAGATTTTTGTTTGCTGATAATAGTTTAAGGTAGATTAGTAGTTTAAGGTAGATTTTATGCGCCTGTCTTGCAGAATGCTTGTTACGATAGTGGTATTTATATTTGTAGGCGCTC
>JAIRQA010000042.1 GCA_031256715.1 Coriobacteriales bacterium
CTTGTATTGATGTTTCTTTGGCATTAAGAGAAGAGATGGCATCGGCAACAACCGCTGCAGTCCTTTGTAGCCCAGACCTTGAAAGTGACGGTTTTGCTGTACCTGGTTATATGTCTTAATGTTAGTCACACTGTCGCTTCTACTACTTATCTTTTGCGATGCTGTCAAACTCATAGCTAGTGAAAACGTCTTGGTTCTGGGTATTAAGTGCGTCAAGAGCGTTTTTGCAATATATCGCTATCGCATTAGCAAGATATTGCTTATTGCCCTCGATGATTACCTGCGTGTTCATGACGTCTACGATGCGCACTTTACTGGCAGGGGAAAGATCCCAGAGGCGTAGCGAGAAAATATGTCTGTCCACAAGAGGTCTAAAAGGCTCCATAAGGTCACAGCTGAGGTTAAACGCATTCTCATTGCCAATGTGATGGATGCCAAGTTGTGTTAGGCAACCGTTGGCTACAACAGCGCGGTTAAAGGCCGAAAGCAGTACTGCATAGCCGTAGTTAAGGGCGCCGTTTTCCTCCCAACTCATGTCGCGCCGGTTAAACTCGATTCCAAAGAGTCGGGCAAAGTAGCGGCGTGCCGCTTGTGCCTCGGCGTTGGCTGGGTCGCCAGGAAGCACTGTTGAGGCCAGATGACATAGTGCTCCAACATCGTTGTTGGTACCTGCGTTTTCGTCAGTTGCAATGTCGTCGCTATAGGCACAGCTGCCGTATCCCAGCTCTCTTAGAAAGGCCGCTTGTCGTTCAATTTTTGCACAAATTATCTGTTGCCAGAGTGCGTCTTTAATGTCGTCATCCCAAGCTAGTTGCTCGCAAATTTTGCGCCGAACATCAAAGGTTCCTGATAGGGGAAGTAGTTGTGCATCGGGGTTGTGATTCCTGTCGCAGAAGACCACGGCAATCTTGCGCCGCGCAAGTTCTGCGGCTAAGCCTGTATTAAAGAAACTGGCGCAGGACTCAACAATTATGCAGTCAATCTCGTCAAGGTAGATGCGCTCGGTGCGAATGCCATTTTTTGGATCTGTTTGCTCGGCGCACTTAATGGTAAGGTAATCCAGCTTGTGCGAAAGCTGACAGCGCTCTTTAATGATGACGGTACGCCAGCCCATCTACAGCTCGCTAAGATCGCTTGTGATAGTGATCGTGGGGACACTTAATGGAACGGCGTTCTTCTCAACAAAAAGCACATTGTGTCCATCGCAAGCTATCTGATTGGCGAGTTTGTTCATATCTGTAAGATTAAGATAGTTTGAGAAGTTTGGTAGCACAAAAAGCCGAATGCCAAAGAGGTCGCGTACAGCGGCAAAATAGTCTACCAGACGCTCGGCAGCGCTACCGTCTGGTAACTCAATGTGTGGTTTTAAAGCCTTTAGCAAGTCATCTAATGTGAAGTCTGTGCCAGCGGTTATATCGAAGCTATAGTGCTGCGCGTCTAACAATGTATAAGTATACTCGCTAATTCTACTCATAAGCTCGTTGGTGCTTTGCATATGCTCCTCACCATAGGCAGTCGTTCGCAGCGACGCGATGAGCTTGTTAAAAACGGTGCGCGAGATGTTTGGATCTATAGTGAATGGCTCAAAGACAATATATGCATTGCCGTCCAACTTTAGCTCTTTGTTATCGTGCGAAAGCACAAAGCCGCCGTCATCGCCATGCAGCTGGGCGAACAGGCTGTTAACAAGGGCGTATAAGTGTTTGGAATCCTCCACTACCAACTGCCAGACGGCGCTAGCGGCAAAGTCAAAATGCTGCTCTATGTCGCGGTGAACAAGCTTCATATTACAACCAATCTGTCTGTTGTAGTTAGAACGTCAGAGGCAAACTGACCTAAGACGTACTTAATGTTAGCGAATTGCTTTTCGGTTATAGTGAGCATTGCCACATTACCAGCCGCCGGCTTGTTGGATTCTACGAAGCGCTCGATGCGATCTTTTTGTGTGGAGTTTAGCGTTAGTTTGCAGTAGATGGAGTACTGCATCATCACGAAGCCCTCCTTAATGAGCTTCTTGCGAAAGATGCGGTACTGTTTTTGCTCGGCGCTGGTAAGCGTGGGCAAGTCAAACATCACCAGCGTACGCATGAACCGATACATCCCGCTGTATCAGGCTACTACGTCTGCGGTCTTGTTGGCGGCTGTGTTTGCGGCAGTGTCATCGTAGGCAGTCCCGGATACCGCGTTTGCAGTTGCGCTGGCGGTAGTGACAACTGCAGAGCCGACATCAGACAAGACAGGCTGGGTATAGCTGCGAGTGGCGTCAGGTTTAGAGTCCCCAGACAGCTCCCAGAGGTCAAGCTCCTTTTCCAGCAGACCGGTTACGGATTGGCGAATTAGCTTATACGTTTTTGATGAATTAAGCGCAAGTGGCACCGATGTCGAACCCGACATAGAGCGCGCGTCACCAAATGGGCGCAAGTCAACACAAGAGGAACTACTTGCGACCCTTCTGAATAGTCTAGAAATGTCCACAAGAACTTCAATTTGTTCTGGAATAGACATTTTCGCAAAACATTGCTCGGCATTAGGCGTCGAAATCACTGCCAACGGCGCATCAATTGATGGACGTTTTGCGTATCCTCCCAGCATACACCCCACAAAATGCCTGAACAGCACCAAGTTAGAATCCTCATCTACACCATCATACGGCGTCACCGTATAGTTCTTGTCCTTCTTTCTCTTCTCAAGCAGCTTCAGACCGTTCTTTAGCACCACGGTCTTATCCACATCTAGTGCGAGCTGTTTCGCATTGCTTACCAAAAGGCCAGAGCTTGACCCATCAACATAAACCGGATACCCGTCCACCTTTAGCAGCGACTTAAAGGGAATCTCGCAAAGCAGCTCATAGTTTGCTGCGGAATTCTGCGCAAGATAAGCGTGCAAGGCTTTATTGCTATCTTTATATAGCAATGGCACAGGTACAATCTTGCGACACTCCTTACCATGTCTGTCCGCAAAGCGCAGCAAAACAAAATGCGAGTTTGTTAGCGTACGATAGCCGCCGTAACTACCGGTATCGGCAAAGCGCGTATCGTCAGACTTCAGGGGTATCAGGCTGTCCGAACCAGCATGCTTAGAGATGATATTCTGGTCGTAGAAGCCACCGTTTTGTCCGGCGGTCTTCATAAATGTACGCTGGGTAACTAGCACATCGTCGCGCCCCATATGAAAGTTCACAGTATCAAGCATGGCATTGGTATTCCAGACAACTGCTCCGCTGCCAAAAGCATGCTGCTCGTGCCAAAAAATGCGCGAAAGATTGTTCTGCTCACGACCGATATCGTTTCTGCTATTCGAGATACCGCCAGAGCTACCGCCGTCACCACGCCCCGCAAACCACCGGCGTGGGTCGCTGGTAAACTTAGAATGCAAAACGTTGCCCGTAACAATGGCCAGATAGGCATCCTTGGCATGATGAAAGTCGTTAAGCTCGCGGCACTTTACGTACTCAGGCTTTAGCAGCCTGCATACAACAGGACGACCATCGGCATCCTTTTGTACATGACCATCGCTATCTTTTGCAAATTCTACCATCTCGCGCCTAAAGTCCGACGAGACTCCGGCCTTGGCAAGAGCAATTTCTGTGTCTGGTAAAAAGAGCTTAAGCAAATCGCGCACCAGCTTCACTGCCTGCGAGGTCTCTACCAGCTGACGAGCCACAAAATCCTGTTTGTCGCTTTCTGTAAGTTCGGAGCTGCGCTCTAGCCGCGACAACTT
The DNA here is from genome assembly GCA_031256715.1 of Coriobacteriales bacterium. GTDB lineage: Bacteria > Actinomycetota > Coriobacteriia > Coriobacteriales > UBA8131 > JAIRQA01. The sequence goes on from JAIRQA010000042.1 coordinate 3,721, forward strand.
TTCTTTGTTGATAAGCCCGCAACTTTGCCACATCCGCCAATCCTGCTGCATCTGCGTGCTGCGCATCTGCGCTGGCAGTGGGTAAGTATTACCTTTGGTCTCGTTCTCCTCGCGATGTACAAGCACAAGATTATTGCGCAGCGAATCATCTTTAAGGTACGAGCGCGGGATGATATGATCGACATCATAGTCGCCCGTGCCTAAACGCTCTATATGCAAAGGCTGACCGCAATAGGCGCATTTGGCCATCTGCGTAAAGTAAAGATAAAGTCGCTTGTTACTTAGCGCTTGCTCATTGTCCTTATAACCCTCCAACTGCTCCAACAGTTGCGCGTCGCGATTGTCCTTAGACAAAATATCATAAAGCTCCTTGTAGCGGCTGGTGGTGCGCCCCTTAGTGGTCTTCGCGCCCTCTTCGCGTGTAGTCTCTACAAATATACGAGCAGGCTTGCTTCCTATTATGCAAATAAGCTCGTTTCTATCTTATATGCTTGCAGAATAGAGCGTTTTACCGGTGGGCTTGCCCATGAGTCTAGCACCATCTGTGTAGGGTCGCTGGTAGCAATATTCCTGTTGTGGGCATCGATGGCCGGGATAAACTGTGAGCCTGTGCTCTTCACCAACTCATTAAAGTTCTTGTTAGTTTTCCACATTTGCGAAAGTATGGTAACATCCGCTTTTAGCTCGCCGGTGTCTTTATTAATTGCGTTTATCTCCTCCAAAAGCATCTTGCTTAGTTTGCCCCAACCGGCATACTGCTTCTTAGACAATTGCTGCAGCTGCTCTTCTGTAACCTTGGCTGCAGCAAGGTCGTCGGCAAAAAGTGCCATCATGCTCTGCAATACAAGCTCTGGTGAGTCTGGCAGCGATGTAATGGACAGTACCGCAGATTCCAGCTTACTTTGGTTGGTGGCATCTTCCGCGAAGTTTGCGCCAAAAATTTCTGCGAGGTCATAATATGTAGACATGCTGGAATTGATCTTGCGTCCGGCGTCGTCGTCGGCATCGGCAATGGCAACTGTGTAGAGCTCCCCGGTCTCATTCTTAATAAAAGCGCGAATATCCTTCACGCTAACCTTAGGTCTTTTGCAAAAGAGCTGCGTGAAGATGCTCTGTTTAAGGGCAATGGAATTGGGGTCATCACCTATACGGCGACCATTTAACTTGATGCTGTTAATGTCGTTAAGCACCATATACTTCTGATACATAGGAGAGCACTTAGGCAACACCGGCTGGTCGTAAAGATAGCTGCACTTGCCGGTCATGCGCTTAATGAATTTGGTGGCGGTATCCGCCTGGTTTATAACCGCAGAGAAGTTCCAAGGGTAGACCTTACTATTCTCCTCGCCGGGAAGCTTTACAAACCAGGGGCGCTGACGCTCGTTTATCGCTTCCTGCGTTTCGGCAGTTTTCTGCCCGGCCACCTCGCCCAAAGGACCTGCCCAATAGGGGTAACGTACTGCTAGCATGCTAGTAATCTTTTTTGTATCCAAAACAGAAGTGGGGTCGTTTGCGAAGCATGTGTTTTGGCTAGCAAAGCACGGATAACTGTTGATAAGAGCTTGCAGTACCAGTTTTAGCTCGCTGCCATGCAGCTGGTTTGGTACTATTCCCTGAAAGAAACCTTTTTGCAGCGGCATAAATTGCGCGTGTTTGGTTTCGCTTAGCAAGTCTAGCAGCTCCTCTTGCTCTGGCGATGGCTCTGCCTTCTGTGCAAGCTCTCTGCATGTCTTAACAAAATCCTCTTGGCTAACGCGAATGTGCTTTTTGCCATCTTTGCTGCGCGCACCCCGCGCATAGGCAACGTAAGTGATATCCTTATCTCCATCTACCCACTCGTCGTGGTAAAAATGACGATTGCCACCGGCATCGGGCACAACCCGCTTTAGCAACGCTAGGTGCTCTTTGTGCGTCTCATAAAGATTTACTACCGCGCTTGACAACATGGTTTCACCGTTTAGAATATTTTCAAGCTTGCCAAAATCGTAAATCTGTTTGGCTGCCTCTACTAAAGCCAATTCCTCATCAGACAGCTTGTCTAGCTTGTCTTGTTGTTCTTCCAGACCCTTCTTAAACTCTAGGTCAGTCTTTTCGTCTAAGGCAAATAGCTTCGCCAGATCGGTCTTGCTGCCCAATATCATGTTCAGCAGAGTCTCGGCGCGCTTGCTAGCGCTAAGCTCTGGTTTGTCGCCCGCGCCTGTCGCGTCGTCCCAGGCGCTTGCCGCCTCTTGCTCCTCGGCAATAGTGGTCATTCTGTCCGTTGCCAGTAGTTCTTTTGCCTTGCGCTTCCTGTCGTTTAGTGTGTCTGTGCTTGCTACTAACTCTTTCATTTTGTCCTGCGCGTCTTCTATAAAAAGAAAGCCGTGTTGCTCTGCGAGTCCCTCAAATCGCTGCCAAACCTCGGCAAAGGAATTGCCTATGCTAAACTCGCCGCTATAAAGAAAGTGTCCGCGGTTCTTTAGCATATGCAAAATGGCAAGGTAGTAGTGACGAGCGTCAACGCGCTTATTCGCGTTATTTGCGCCGCTCGCTACGCATTTTTTATCTGTGTCTAAGTAATCGCGGCTTGTGTCAAGCGCTAACGTCTCCAACATCGCGTCAGAATCGTCGGCGCAATCTTGTGTTAGCTCAATCAGGTACTTACGCAGATGCCAGATTGTGGGAAAATCATCATGGTAGTCTTTGTCGGTATAATCAGGGTCGTTAAAGAGGGTATTGGTTTGCGCTAAGGCATGCTTGCTTGGCTGAGCGTCTAACTGTTTGTCGTACAAAATGACGTCATTGCTATGCGCGTCGTCGGGCACCTCGATGAGCGCGCAGAGCTTGCCGTCTGCACTGTCTGCGTGTTCGAACAGCTTGTCGGGCGACATAAAGAAAGCGTCATCCATGCGTTTAAAGAAGCCGGGGTCTATAGGATCAATCAGTGGTGCGAAGATGCGACGCAGATATTTAATGCGTAGCTTTTCTCTGGCAGCTCGACGGCGGGCACTGCGAAAACCTCTGCGCGCAGCAGCGGGATTGGCCTTCTCAAAGAGTCTTACTCCCCAGGCTCGCTTACCCTTTATACGCGGTATATGGTACTCATCGTCGCAAACTGCCCAACCTACACTGTGAGTGCCAATGTCTAAACCAATGAAGTAATTATCGCGCCATCTTTGCTTGCATGTGCTTGATGCATTTTGTGACAAATATACTGCCCTCCAAGTCTCCTCTTTTATAGCTTAAAACATCCATGGCCTCTAGAGACCCCTCTGAAATTACACAGTTCTCAAACTAGCAATACATAATGCTAAAAGAACGATATGTCTGAGACCCCTCTGAAATTACAGGGTTCCAGACACTTTTTAGCGCCTGCCGGGCGCCACGGTTTTATCCACACTGGACTTAATGTTGTCGGCTCCCCGCGAGTTTCCTCGCAAGGCCTTATTTGAAACCACTGTGTAATTCGATGTCATATTATAACATCATATGGCAATGATTTAGTTGGCGACATTGCAAGAGTCGGCTTTTGAGACCCCTCTGAAATTACACAGTTCTCAAACTGCCTCTTGTACCGCGTTGCACTCTCTTATGTCTGAGACCCCTCTGAAATTACAGGGTTCCAGACACTTTTTAGCGCCTGCCGGGCGCCACGGTTTTATCCACACTGGACTTAACGTTGTCGGCTCCCCGCGAGTTTCCTCGCAAGGCCTTATTTGAAACCACTGTGTAATTCGATGTCATATTATAACATCATATGGCAATGATTTAGTTGGTGCGACATACATCACAAAAAATGCCCGTGAAATCAACGGCTGTCAGTAGATGGAAATACGATTGAACCTAGGGTAAAACAGGAGGCAGGTTACCTACATGTGTCTGCCTCACTCACAGTTGTATGCAGTTTCACATTCTTTCTGCGAAACGTTGCCACTCTAAGACAATGAAAATGTTGAGAAGATTGCGGCTGAACCTAGCTCGCAAGCAGCTTGAGCTGAGCTTGGAAGCGCTCCGGGTAACGGCTGTTGTCAGGTAGTCCGCGATGTTCAGGCGCACCGTACTTCTCAACAATAAACAGGGTAGCAAAATCCTAGGAACCGCGTTTACGCACGTTAGAGGCGCTCTTAGGGTACAATTGCTTTTCTGGCGCCAACAAAAAGAACAGATATTTCATTGCGCTTAATCGTAAACGCCACTGCATAAACTTTATGATAAACTTATATTTGTGCAATGCATTGCACAAACTATAGATTGTGCTGTTTTTTGTGCTGCGCGTGTGCTGTGCTTGTGCAGTTGTAGTGTCGTGATAGCACTTTTCGTATTTCTTACCGTGCTTTGTCTGTGTCATGCTTCATTGTCACGCACATTGCAAAAAATTAGAAGGAATGATTGATATGAGTGATTTATTTGCGCGTCCGCAATATATCGATCAGCTTGTCAGCTTTCGAGACAAAAAGCTCATCAAGGTGGTCACAGGCATCCGCAGGTGCGGCAAGTCTACGCTGTTTGATTTATATGAGGAATATATGAAGTCGCAAAATGTAAACGAGAAGCAGATTATTAGGTTGAACTTAGAATATCCTGAGTATCACGACCTTCAGTCCTATATGCAGCTTTACAATTACGTGAAGGAACGCTTGCAAAAAGATTGTATGAATTACATCTTTATTGATGAAGTTCAGACTGTGCCAGAGTTTCAGAAGGCGATAGATGGCCTGTTTGTTTGTAAGAACTGTGACGTTTATATCACAGGTTCAAATGCCCATATCCTTTCAGGCGATTTGGCTACCTTGCTTTCTGGGCGATATGTAGAAATAAAAATGCTGCCGTTGTCGTTTAATGAATATATCACTGCTGTGGGCGGACAGTCAGATCTTATCGTTAAATATCGCGATTATCTTGAGAACTCTTCATTCCCATACGCATTGGAGCTTTCTAAAAAGAAAGATATTCGTGCCTATTTGGGCGGCATCTTTGATTCGGTGATACTCAAAGATATTGTGTCGCGCAAGAGAATCTCAGATGTGACTACGCTTCAGAACATCGCTCGCTTTGCTTTTGATAATATAGGTAACTTGACAAGTGCAACAAAAATTGCCAACACCTTGATTTCAGGCGGTAGGAAAATCTCTGTGCATACGGTTGAAAGCTATCTGGAAGCGCTGACTGAAAGCTTTGTTCTTTATAAGGTTGGACGTTATGATGTAAAGGGCAAACAACAACTAATTACTGGCTCTAAGTATTATTTGCCCGACATCGGTTTGCGCTACTACCTACTTGGAAGCAAGAAGGCAGACATGGGACACATTCTTGAAAACGTCGTGTATTTAGAACTTTTGCGCCGAGGCTATGAGATCTTTGTTGGCAAGGTTGGCAGCGCGGAGGTTGATTTTATTGCTATAGGAGAAAACGGCGTGGAGTATTACCAGGTTGCCTATACCGTTGAGGGAGGGCAGACAGATGGTAATGGTAAGACTATTTTAGAACGCGAACTTGCGCCACTAAACGCTATACGTGACCACAATAAAAAGCTGCTTTTAACCATGGACTTTACGCCAAGCACTTCTCACAATGGAATCCGACAAATAAACGCACTTGATTGGCTGTTAGATGAGTTTGCTTCATAGACTCAATAGTTCGCACACTTATGAGCGCATACGCTCAATCGCGTTCGTCTGTGCTCGTTAAGCACTTTTTTTGCGATGCATCTTTTAACGTCGCCTTCAGAAAGTTCGAAGATCCCATAAACATGGCACTGCGTTTTGGTGATGGTGTTCATTGCAAAGTGCGTTTGCCTCTCTTGCAAGTTGATTGTTGCTTTGTGTAGCGTCCAGGTGCGCCGTACTTCTCAACAATAAACAGGGTAGCAAAATCCTAGGAACCGCGTTTGCGCACGTCATAGGTGCTCTTAGGGCACGGCTGCTTTTTCGTCGCCGACAAAAATGCATTTGTGCAGCAAAAGCAATAAGAAGTTGGCACACAATCTACCAGCAAGGAGGGAGGGATGATTTGCGGCCTTTATGTCATCTATGCCCCAAGACAGGTGATTGGGATTACGTAGATGCCTTCTGGTGTTTTACGGCAATATTTAGTTGCGCCAACTATTACTGCCATAAACTCCGGTGCTGGATTTTTCGCCAGCGGGTTGGCAGCGACCTTGTTTTTTAACCTGATAAGGTTATTTATGGCAGCTTGCACTTTATTCTCGCCAAGTTTTATTTCTATTGCTGCCCACCGACCGTCGCGCATCTCGATGATAGCGTCAACCTCTAATCCGTCGGAATCGCGATAGTGCTTTATTGGCTCTGCTAGTTCATAACCTAATGACGAAGCATAAATACGCAGGTCTCGAAGACAAAGTTCCTCAAACAAAAGTCCAAAAAGCTGACCGTCTTGCAACAACCGTGATGAATTGACACCCAACAGCACAGCTGCAAGCGACGGATCTACAAAACCGCGCTTTGGCTTAACCCTTACGCGAGACTTAGAGCGCACAGGGGCGTCCCACCCAGGAGTGCTTTCAATTAAAAAGCGACTTTCAAGAATTGCGAGTAGTCGCTCAACCTGAGCTTGTTCAACAAGTTTCTTTTTATCCGTTATATTTTCTGCAATGATGTCCATGGCGATCGTTTCGTATTTAATTGGTTGTCCCAAGTTTCTTGCCAAAGCTACCATCGCCTTTTGCAGATTGTGCGTGGCAATATTTTCTTTTTCTGCAACAGATGCAATGAATGTTTCTAAATATTGTCCGGCAATAAGCGCGGGGTTACTCATTTTGCCCGTTAAAAGCGCAGGCCAACCTCCATAGCATACGCAATCTGCTAATTGTTGCAGGCTGGTATGAACTTGGCTAGTTACAAACTTGCCCAAGAAAAGTCCACTAAGCGAAACGGTTCCGTCTGAGACTCCGGTCTCTTGCAAACTTAATGGTCTTAAGCGCAGTCTGGCAATACGCCCGGTACCGCTATGCGCAACTGTGTGTTTTGCTGGCGAGCTTGATCCTGTGAGTAAATATTGCCCAGGCTTATTGCCGCTGTCATCAATTAGCATCCTGGTTATGTCCCAAAGCTCAGGTACTTCCTGCCACTCGTCAATTACGTGAGGCTTATCACCGATAAAAGCCAACCGTTTGTCGGCATCTACTATCTCCTTTGTGCCGGGATCCATCATCTTAGTTTTGCTGTTAGCATGGGCTTCAGCCATCCAGGTTTTTCCGCACCACATGCACCCAACAATCTCAACCGCCCCAAAAGTAGCTAGCAGCTCGTCTAGGTAGCTATCTAGGAGTCTATTCTTGTAGTCTTTTCTCTTAAGTTTCATGGCGTGTTTCCTTATAGCCTTATAGTATAGCGTTGTATGGATACTGGAGGCAATTATAGCAGAAAATAGAGGCTGTAATATTCGTAATATAGAGGAAGTAGTAGCAGTAAAATAGAGCTACTTAAGCAGTATAATAGAGTATTGAGTTTTCGTAAAATAGAGCACTTTAAATAGAGTGTAGGCTAACGGATTAAACAAGCGGCGAGCGAGAAAAGAGAAAGTGAAATGGGGTAAATCGTGCTGTAAATCATAACTACGGCTAAATAAGTTACAGTTTGTCCTCGGCAATTTTGTTTGCACTCAATTAGGACAACTAATTGGAACAACTAATTAGGACAATTTATGAGCGAGACAAAAATCACGTAAAACCGCGTTTGCGCACGCCAGCGGCGCTCTTAGGGTACCCTAAGAGCTGCTTTTTGTCGTTGACAAAAAGCACAAGCATTTCATTGCATTATCTTTGGAGGCAACTTGCAGGCAGATTGTTGTTTTAATGGTGTGGGTCAAGGTTTGTTTTATCATGCGATATTCAGTGGTACCGCGGCGGGTAATTTCAGCTTTGTGTACGATTGCGGTACTGCAACAAATACTTCACCTATAAGCACATACATAGACAAATTTAAAAAGGCGACAAGTAACAACATAGGCTTGCTTGCAATATCGCACTTTCACCAAGACCATATCTCGCACATACCAGAGTTGCTTAACAATTGCACTGTTGACACGGTGCTAATGCCATACGTGCTGCCCGCCAAGCGTCTGTTGCTGTGTGCTTCACAAAAGCATGGCATTAGTACAGATTGCCTGGCAATGCTGCAAGACCCAGAGCAATTCTTCAAGCGGTATGGAGCGTGCAAGATATTTGTGCTGCATCCAGATAACGCAGATAATTCTAGAGAGAAAGATGAAGATAAAGATGTAGAGGAATATGAAGAGCCAATTTACCTTGGCGAATCCGACTTGCAAGATTTTCGCGAATATAACCGCGAATATAACTCAGAAGTTGTAGAGAAGAACGGGGTTGTCCCATTTATTGCTGGCTCTCATTATGCAAACAAAGAACTACTATGGAAGTTTCGCGTTGAGAACATTAAGTTCAATGAAGATGAAACTTTGCTTGCAAGTGTAGAAGTATTATTAGCAGCTCATAGCGGCGACTTTAGTAGAATCCTTGCTGACGAAACTCTGTTGAGGCAACTACAGCAGATTTACAAAGAATACTTTAAGGGTAACAAGCTAAACGATACTTCGTTGGTTGTACGTCATGCTCCTTTAGGCGGCAATTTTCATCTGCAGATGGATGAAGCACATATATTTGAAGGATCAGTGTCGCAGATGCTGTTGTCAAGGCGTGATTTTAATAAACGCCCATCTTGTTGTAACTTCTGTTGTTGCCTGCAAGACTGCCGTCACCATATATGTGCTTTTGAGTGTTTTGGACCGAGCGATATTGCGAAAGAGCAAAACTGCGCTACGGTTTTGTTTGGTGATCTGAACGTCAACCCAAAAGTGTTAGCAGACCTGCAACAGAGCAAACTACTTTGCTGTGATGAAGCAGTGTTGCAATTGCCACATCATGGCTCTGTACGCAATTGTTCTGGTTTCTTTGATGCAGGTTATCTTACAGCAGCATGTTGCAACACTATGCTGGTGGCATCGTATGGGCAAAGCAATAGCTACAAGCACCCAAGTATTGAAAGAAAGCTTCATTGTTTAACAAAGGCAAGGTTGGCTCATGTAAACGAATATTGCTGTTGTAGATATAGTATTTGCTAATCTGTAACAGTATTCTTGCTGCAGCCGTCTAGTACTTGTCAAGCAAAATTTGACTCTGGCTTGCTGAATTATCTGTAACATGTGGTATTGCTAGTTATTTGAGACATAACCAATACATGTAGCTGTTAACAATTACGAGAGAATGTGGAAAAGATGAAGACCGAGACGAAGAACATTTACGAGGTGTTAGGCTCTGGGAGCGAGGTATTCTATATTCCGCCATTCCAGCGGTCATATGCCTGGGGCAACGATGAAATCAATAGGTATTTTAGTGATTTAAGCCAAATAATAGACAGCCAAAGAGATGCCGATGTGCAAGATAAACTAGAACATTTTTTTGGCGTTCTGGTGCTAAAAAAAGAAACCGAAGGGTTGAACACTACGGCGGTGATTGTTGATGGGCAACAGCGGCTGACTACAACTCTACTATTGTTGATTGCGTTGAGGGACTTGGCTGTCGTGAGCAACGAAAACGAAAAGGCAGAACAAATCACAAACAGGTTTTTGATTAATCGTGAGTCTCAATTCGAGGACAGGCTCAAGCTCAAACAGGTTACAGAGGATTGGACAGCGTTCAGAGGGCTGGCTCTAGGAAAGCCACGGGGCGATTTACCAGCCGGAAAAATCCTATCTGGTTACAGGTCATTCAAGCGATTGATATCAAGCAAAGACTATTCTGTGGATGAATATATTAAGGCTCTGACAAAAATCAATGTGGCCTGTATTGACTTAGACGAACGACCGCACAAGGGCGAAGACCCACACATTATATTTGAAACACTGAACTCGCTGGGAAAGCCGCTTACGCTAGCAGATTTATTGAGAAACTATGTGCTACTAGGTTTGTCGTCCAGCGAACAAACAGAGATCTATGAGAAGCAGTGGCATCCTCAAATCGAGAAGAAACTTGGTGAGAAGTCATCAGAATTCATTAGGGACTTTCTCCAATATAAAACCTCTAGTAGTCAGCTGGTAGCAAGCAATAACGCAAACGCAAAGGCTCTCTATGCTGAGCTAATAAGACTGATTGTCGAAAATTACCAGACGAAGAAAGATTTTATCAATGATATCTTGCGCTATGCGCCATGGTACTCGTGGATACTTGACTTAGAATCTGGAAAAGAGATTTTTGATTGCATATCACCAGAGGCTAACAAGAATAAAATTATTGTTGAGTTGCTGCGAAATATTTTTTTGGATATAGGAAGTAACTCATTTAAGCCTTTTGTTCTGGGACTATTGGAATGTCATCAGTCAGGTTTTGGCGAGTACCGCATGGGAGACGATAGTCTCATTGCAGCTCTTGGAGTTGTTAGAACTTATCTTATCAGACGACGAGTTGTGGGGTTGGCAGCAGGTGAGAACACCAGGATACCTTTGCTTTGCGCCAGACTACGAGAAAAAATCAGCGAGACGCGAGATGCGGCTGGAGCGGTGCTCGATCTTCTCAGCAATTTGATATATAAAGTCAGGCTTCCAAATGACGCTGAACTTGTGTCAGCTTTTGTTTTTCAGGATTTTTACAATCGCCTAAAGAAATATAGCAAATTTATCCTGGGCAAAATGGCAGAAGAAAAAACCGGGCAAGCAGTGAACTTTCGCGATAGAACGTGCTGTGTAGAGAGGGTAATGCCTCCAGAGCTATCTCAACAATGGAAAGACGAGATAGGGGAAAACTGGGAGCATGTGCACAAAAAATATTTGGACAATATCGGAAATTTAGTATTAGCGAATGTAGGAGATAATGCTTTGATGTACGACACTTATGGCTTTAGATTTAAGCGTGATACAGTGCTCCAACATTCGCATTTTGGTTATCAAGACGAGTTGGAAGGGGTTGAAAAATGGGACGAGAGCGTTATTGCTGAGCGAACGGTTGAGATATGGAAGCGCTTTTGTCAAACTTTCTCTTTGCCAGAGGCTTGTCGTTTCACAGAAAACTGGCGAAAGCCAGATGCAGGCGATGATGATGCGATAGCAAGAACCGAAGGCATGAAAATTACTCCCTTTGATGATAATCTTCAAGAAAAAACTACCAACCAAAAGCCAAGGGCAGTTTTGTTTACGGGGGAATATGATATGGATGGTGCTGAGTTCAGGGGTGGCTACACATGCTTTCGAGTTGGTTCATGGAAAAATGTGCTGATGGTCTTCTTTCGTTGGCTTGACATAAATAAGAAGGACTTGCTAACCACTCTGGTAAACAACATGGAATTTGCTAAAGGTAAAAAGCCTATTATTGCTACAGCAGAGTTCATCGAACAGAGAAATAATAGCATTGGACAAGAGCCAAACTATGACACAAGCAGATGTTATAGTTTGCGCGAGGGCGAGCAATACAACGACGTACACGCGCGCAAGTATCCCAAAATGCTATTCGTATTCACTCATGGAGATGGCTATAGACTCATGCGCCACATCGGAACAGCGATGGAGATGGCAGGAATGCCGGAAGACTGCGTTGGGGTATTGCTTGCTTAATTGCAATGTCATCCCAATGCCTTTGCTATAGACGTACACAGGGATGGACGGATACTATGAAAGTACTGGGTGCGGACACATGCAGACACAGGGACGGTTCCTTTGTCTGCACGGTGCTTGCCGTGCGGACAAAATCTTAGGTTGATTTGAGTATATGAACAAGTTATGTTTCTTAGACGTGATTAAGGGGATAGGTCGCATCATCATGTTTCTTTTAGAGTGCTTATTATGCGTGACAGTAGTCGCGGTTCTTGTAGATACTATGCTGCTAGGCGGTTGTGTACGTAGGTCTATCGTAGAAGCAGGCATGTCAGCGGAGGAGCTTGAACGACGAGAAAGGTATGCGCAAAACTACGAATACGACCGCTAGATTAAAATATTTTCTAAAGCATTTTTAAGAAAGAAAATCGAAGATGCGAAGCGGACAGAGAGCCGCTTCTTTCATTTGAATAGACGAATGTGAGGCAAAGTGAAACAGCGGAAACGATAATTGCCATTGTTATATTTTGAACAGCAACCTATCGGTTATCAAAAGCATGGCACTTTGTGGATTAAACCTCAGATCATTTGACACAATAAGCCCATTGACATCTTCTCTAAATTGCTTGTCCTGGAGCTTTGCCTCTAGGTTTGCAATCATTTGTGAACCAGTAGTATTTTCGGGGTGATAAGGTGGATAAGCGGCAAAGCAGGCGAGCGATCAAATGTATTGATTTCTATCTTGATCCTTAACGCGTTGCCTGTTTCAGCTTCTGTCTTCCAAAACACCTTGGGATACATTCCCATTTTGGTATTTATTTTATAACCGAGGTCTTGCCCTGGTCAGGCGTTTCATGATGCCACCAATAGCCCCACTTGATGTGCGAACGTAGTCCAAGTCTTCGCTGTAGCGATAAGGTCTTTGCAAGAAAAATTTATGAAATGCCGTGCCGCCTCGTAAAACCAACTCGGCATCAAGCAATTCGTCTTTAGCAATCACACAGATGGCCTGCGACAACAAGAGATCTTGTTCCAGTTGTTCTCTAGTTGGCCAAAGGTGTGTCGTACCCCATTTTGTAATATCGCTTGCAGGAATCATACATCTGGCTCAATTCTCGTATTGATGTCCAGTGACCAGTCAGTGTCTATGTGGCCTGAATACGAATTGTACTTCGAGAGCTTCGACAATTGCGCGTCACTTTGATTACTTATCAACTTTAATTCGCTCAGACTACCAGTTTCAGCGAAGTTCTCAAGTATCCACCCAACCCTGCGTAGAGCGGATATTGGGAACTGCCTGGCACAATTTGCGAGTTCTTCAATGTAGGCATCTGCTGTATCACTTAACTCGATGATTATATTGGCAGCGTTATCAACACCGGCTGCAAGGTTCATATCATTGGCAACGCTGAGCATTGTTGCGGCACGAGTAGACACGTTAGCTGTGCCGGTCTTGGTAACAAACTTAAAGGTCGGTAGAGTGCCCACATTTTCGCGCTGATGGAATTCGAGGTTTGACC
>JAIRQA010000081.1 GCA_031256715.1 Coriobacteriales bacterium
AGAATTGCTACTTGAGCGAGACATTCGCGGAAAAATAATTACGTCTACAATGAACTACTTCAATAGTCCTGAGGTGTTCCGGCGTCTATTCAAGCTTACTGCTGACTCAGATGGTCGGATTGAATCATACGTTTATAATGGCAAAACACTTAATCAAAATCAATACCATCCTAAAAGCTATTACTTTGAACACGATAACTACGATACAATTATCGTTGGCAGTTCCAACTTTACTGATAACGCACTACATCGTAATTACGAGTGGAACCTTAGACTTTCATCATTAAATAATGGGCGTATAGTAAGTGATATTCGCAATGAACTCAATAGGCAAATACAAGCTGCAGAGCAATTAACCGAAAAATGGATTAGTAAATACGACCAAGACTTCAGGGAGTTTAATCCCATCGAAGAACGCAAACTGCATGAGAGGAAAATTGCCCCAAACTTTATGCAACGTGAAGCCTTAGAGGAATTGATGAAGTTGCGAAGTCGCCACCAAACCAAAGCGTTGTTGATATCTGCAACTGGAACCGGAAAGACAATCTTGTCTGCTCTTGATGTGCGTGAGTTCCTCGAGCAATACCCCAAAGCGCGCGTGCTTTTTGTTGCGCATCGTGATGCAATTCTATGTCAGGCAAAGTTAGCGTATGAAGCAGTTTTTAAGCATGAGCTTGATTATGGCATGTTCACAGGTCAACAGCGCGAATTTGATAAGCGTTGTGTTTTTGCTGGGATTGACGCACTGAGAGTTGCTATAAAAAATGCCGAGAAACAAGTAGATGAAATGTGTTTATTCCCTTCAGAAGACGGAGACTTTCTTGATGAGTTAAAATGTTTTGATTATATAGTCATTGATGAAACTCATAGAGCAGGTGCAGATAGCTACAAGCTTTTACTTGGGAAGATAGCACCAAAATTTCTCTTGGGAATGACTGCAACGCCAGAGCGTAGCGATGGAAATGATATCTTTAAATACTTTGATCACAATATTGCATATGAAATTAGACTAAAAAAAGCATTAGACAATGACCTTCTTTGTCCTTTTCACTACTACGGCATCCATGACCTTGATGCTATTTCCGATGGTGAGCTGAGCATAGACATTTTGGTAAGTGCCGAGCGCGTTAAGTATATTAAAAATAATATTGAGCGCTACAAACCTTCAGATACCCCCATTAAAGCATTAGTCTATTGCAGTAGGAACGAGGAGTCGCGGAGGCTGGCCGAACAGTTTGATAACGCCATTTCGCTCGATGGAAGGTCAAGTATTGAAGAACGACTAGATGCTATTGCTAAGCTGAGCAAAGGGGAATTAAAATATCTGTTTACTGTAGATATTTTTAATGAAGGTATTGATATTCCAGAGGTCAATATGTTGATTATGGTTAGACGTACTCAGTCCAGCATTATCTTTGTGCAGCAGCTTGGGCGTGGCTTAAGAAAGTCACCAGGAAAGTCTGACGTTATTGTTTTGGACTTTATTGGCAATTATACTAATAACTATCTTATTCCAGTTGCTTTGTTTGGTAAGACTCCACACGATCGTGCAGGTGTCAGACGAGCACTATCTGATACTGAAAACCCAGACAACAATGGCGGATTTTCCTCCGTATACTTTGATCGTATTGCTAAAGAACGAATTTTTAAAGCGATAGAAACAGCGAAGTTGAATTCGGTTGCCTACATAGTTGCTAGCTATAAAACGATACGCTTTAGACTGGGTAGACGGCCGTTACTAAAAGACTTTTATCGCTTGACGCAGATAGAGCTCGATCCGCGAGGATTGCTCACAAAATTTGACAATCTCTATGTCCTTTATCAGAAAATGCACAAAGAAGACCAAGAAGAAAAGTTGCCTAAACTGCCAGAACTAAGTAGTGATGAACTGGGAGCACTTACTTTCATGTCGCAAGAGCTATTAAATGGCAAGCGTTGTCAGGAACTTGAGTTGATCGCCGGACTCTTACGTAAGAACAACGTTTGTGATGCTGTTTCTGGAAACATCAAATCTGTGCTGAGCTACGATTTTTATGGTCATCAGGCAGGCGCATTTGCCAAGCCATTCATAAGCTTTGCCGATGACGATAGTCCATCACTCTCGTCTTGGTTTTTAGAGTCACTTAAGTCGGAGTTTTTCTCCAGTTTGGTAAGCGACTGCATTGATGTTGGTTTATCCATCAATAGAGATGAGTTTGAAAGCGCTCACGAACTTGTTATTGGACAAACCTATACTTATAAAGATGCTTGCAGGTTGCTTAATTGGTCAAAGGATGAGCATTCCACTATTTATGGGTATAAAACAAAGCATAAAACAACTCCGATATTTATTACGCTTGATAAAAGCGATGTAGTTAATGCAGCAATGCAATACGAAGATAGTATTTTGGCGATAGATCATGTTCGCTGGTATTCTCGTTCAGAAAGAAACACAAGCAGCTCCGAAATACGAGATTTGCTTGATATTAAGAATAATACACCCCATTTATTTGTTGTGCGCAGTAACGATGCAAGCGAAGGCAATGCCAAGCAGTTTTACTATCTAGGCAAGCCAGATATCCAGAATCCTCGCAATACATTAAAGCCTAAGATGGATGGGAGAATGGCACCAGTCGTCGAGTTCGATTTGCGCTTAACACCTGCTATCTTACCTGATCTATATCACTACTTAACTGGAAAATAGAGAATAGATCCTAACTACTCCGCAATGAGCTAACCTCCCAAATGAAGACTTCGCATTTTAGCTTGTCAATAACTTCGAAAAACATCAAGTATGATGATTTTTTTGGCATGGCTGACAAACACATTTCTTTCGGTCGATTTAAATATTTACTTCAATCGAGCAAAACAGCGAGTTGATGTGTCAATCTTGTTCCGCGCTGCATTAAACTGCCACCACCCCCCTCCAGTGCACTCGCACCCCTGCACTGCGCCTTTTTCATACCATTAGAAATTGCGACTATTCATAAACTGTGTTTTATGCGATACTTAACTTACACATAACAGTCGCTTTAAATGGGAGTGTTTGGGTGTCGTTAATTGCGAGCAGGAGGGACTGCTTCGCATGTGCGTGACTTGCTTTAATGGTGTTAGTAGTATTAATGGTGTTAGCGTTTTAGTGATGTTGTAGGTGTTATTGGTGGCTTGCGAAAGGCGTGGGGACAGATTGTGGACATAGATCGCGTGATTGCCAACGCAACAGTGGCTTTTACAGAGATTTTAGAGAAGTTTGCAACGGGGGCAACTGGCTGGTATGTCGCTTTAGGTGTGCTACTTGCCATAGTGCTTATAGACTTTATTCGCGCTGCGTATGGCGCTTATAGGCGGTCGTTACAAAGCCGACAGTTTCTGCTGTTTTGCTTGTCAATTTTTCTGTGGGCAGCAATAAACATCTTTCTTTCATTGCTTGTAGAAGACATGGATGTCTTTTGGGTCAGAGTTTGTTTAGATGCGTTTCGCGCATTGACGCTTGCCAGCCTTTGCTTTCATGTTTGGAGCCAAGTCTCGTACAAGCCAGTTACGACACTGCATTTCATACGCTATTTGTTTGTGCCGGCAATCTTGTTTGTCGTTGCAGCGCTTGCGTTTATTAATCCAAGCATAGACCCTAACGCATTCATTGGACATATTGGGCTACAAGCACAAGTTCAGGATGGCATTCAGGCAGGGCTACAAGCACAGGTTCAGGATGGCATTCAGGCAGGAATTCAAACAGGCATGCAAGATGGTACTCAGCCTGAATTTCAACTTGCAGAAGGCACAGCTATAGAAGCAGGCATAGAGATTGGTCAAAACCTGCTTAGCATGCAGTCTCTTGCGGGGGCGTTATTCTGGATATTTT
The DNA here is from genome assembly GCA_031256715.1 of Coriobacteriales bacterium. Taxonomy (GTDB): domain Bacteria; phylum Actinomycetota; class Coriobacteriia; order Coriobacteriales; family UBA8131; genus JAIRQA01. The sequence continues at coordinate 3,842 of JAIRQA010000081.1, forward strand.
CATTACTTACAATAGCAAAAGCCTATTTGCTTTGCTTTAATGTTTTATATCAAATGCCAAAACATATGCGGCACTCGACATATAGAATGCTATATGCAATCAGCGCTATAGCCGCGGTATGGCTATTAGGTGCAGTCGTTCGCCTTTGCTCAGGTGTACAAGTGACGTTAACTGCCATTTCTTACATTATTGCGCTATACGCTTTCTTTTCTGCTTTCTTTATTGCCAATTCTGCTAATGTTATTGTCACTTCGCGCGAGTTTGTTTTTGCTAATCTCTCTACGATTGTTATTACGGTAAGCCTGAAGGGAAACATACTAGATTGGAACAGAAAGGGCTACGGAGAAACCACGCCATTGCCGGCGCCCAAATACAAGGAACCATACGAAACTTATCGCAGACGCATTTTAGCTACCTGCAATGGTGTTACATCATCTCATGACGAAAATATCATTACAACCACAATGGGCGGCACCGAGCAGCACTACTTATTTACGCCTCATACAATTGGCTACCGCGGCAGAAATTTTGGTTATCTTATAGAGATCAGCGAGGTCACAAAAAGCTATTCTGCTTTGCGATATTTAGAAGAGATTGCTATGTATGACAATCTTACCGGACTAAAAAATCGCAATGCTTATGTTCAGATGATTAAAGAAGTCGTATCTGCCGAACATATGCCCTTGGGAATAATTATTGGCGATGTGAATAACTTAAAAAGAATTAACGATACATTTGGGCATCTGCAAGGAGATCGCCTCTTAAAAACAATTACTATTATTGTTGAGAAGTACGCACCAGAAGGCTCGTCGGTCTTTCGTATTGGCGGTGACGAGATTGTGCTCCTTGTGCCGCATGTTACACTAAACATAATTCGGCGTTTTCTTGCCGATGTTACAGCAGCTTGTCTTCAAGTGAAGGATGCAGACTTTGGTTCGCCTAGTATAGCATGGGGACATGCTATTATGACATCATACTCGCAAGATTACAATGAGGTCTTTCGCTTGGCAGATGCCATAATGTATGATAGTAAGCGCGCTCATAAACGAGACAATAAGCGCGCAGGCAAAGAAGTTAGCATTAGTGGAATTATAGATGTCGAGCCTACAGGTAATGCAGCTGTTGTTGCCACTGACAAAGAGCTTAATGCCGCCGAGGGTAGCACTTTGGCAAAATTACTATGACAATGTCAGAAGATATGTTACTATGATAAATCCAAGTGGAGGTTGGCAGATGCCAGTTTCCCACCTTTCGGCGTTAAGCTGTCTGGTTGCATGAGTACAGATTTTGTGTTGGATAGCCTTTATGGTTGTTTTTCTCGACATTAGTATTTAATGCCTGCCAGCAAACGCTGACGGGCGTTTTTGTTTTGTGCGCCCGATTGTTGTACATTTTTTTTGCAGGAGGTGAAGTACTATAGCCACACAAGAGCCACGGCTCAACGATGACATCAGAGCACGAACAGTGCGTCTGATAGGCGTAGATGGTTCGCAATTAGGAATCTTTGCGCTTAAGGATGCTCAACGAGTTGCAGACGAGCAAGGCATGGACTTGGTAGAGATGGCCCCTGAGGCAGATCCGCCGGTTGCCAGAGTTATGGACTATGGCAAGTTTAAGTATGAGCAGGACATGAAGGCAAAGGCTGCACGTAAAAAGGCATCCAGAGTAGAAATTAAAGAGATGAAGTTTCGTCCAAAGATTGATAAGGGCGATTATGAGACCAAAAAGAAGCATATTTTGCGCTTCTTAGATGGCGGTGCTAAGGTTAAGGTAACCATCATGTTTCGTGGGCGCGAGATGACGCATCCGGAACAGGGACTGAATATCTTAGAGAAGCTGGCTGCCGACTTAAGTGAGTTGGCGACAATAGAAAACCAACCAAAAATTGAGGGTCGCAATATGTTTATGCTTATAGCGCCACTAAAAAAGAAAGATACGAAGAAGAGAGAAGAGGTAGAAGATGCCCAAGATGAAGACGCATAGAGGCTCAGCTAAGCGCTTTCGTGTTACCGGAACTGGGAAGATTATGCGTAACAAGGCTTTTAAAAGCCATATTTTAGAGAAGAAATCGCAAAAGCGCAAGCGCAACTTCCGTCATGAAACGGTTGTAGCTTCTGCGGATTACAAGGTAATAGCAAGAAATCTTGGTCTTCGCTAGACAACTAGACAACTAGTAAGCTAGTAAGCTAGTAAGCTAGTAAGCTAGCAAGACACAGTTTAATTGCTTGTTTAACATAAGGAGTTGATAAATTATGCCACGCGTAAAGCGTTCAGTTACTGCAAAAAAGAAGCGTAGAGTAGTCTTAGCCAGAGCCAAAGGCTACTATGGCGCAAAATCGCGTTCTTACCGCGCCGCTAAAGAGCAGGTTCAGCATTCACTTCAGTATGCTTACCGCGATAGACGCAATAAAAAGCGCGTCATTCGCCGCCTTTGGATTACCAGAATTAATGCCGCAGCTCGTTTAAGTGGCCTTTCGTATTCGGTATTTATGAACGGATTAAAGAAGGCAGGCGTGCAATTGGATCGTAAGATTCTTGCGGATATGGCAGTAAACGACGCTGCTAGCTTTGTTGCGCTTACCGAGGTCGCAAAGAAGGCACTTGCTTAGAAGATGCGACCGAGGCGAATCGGTTAAAACACCGCTTTCTGCCTGCAAATTACGCAGGAGCGACGCAGCTTTCATGCGATCCAAGCGAATCGGTTAAGTCTTTTTTGCGTAAACCGTAGGTTAGCGAATGAGTGTAGTTTAAAGTCGTTAGCTGAATGTACATTATGAAGTCTCTTTTGCGTAAACCGTAGGTTAGCGAGACACCAATTATAAACATGCGACTATTATTGTTGTTTTATTTGGTTGAACTAGGACTAAATTAAGGAACAGGAGCAGATGCAGTTTTTAAATCGGTGTCTTTCTAGCGTGTTATTGCTATATGGGGAGATTTTTTGAAGAAAAGTCGCCTATGTAACTATTTTGGCGCCATTCAGGTAACAACTATGTTGCGTTTTAGGAAAATCAGGCATTTTACCAGCAGATTTGCCTTGTTTCTTTGATATAATGACTGTCTTATTATCTTATTAAGCGCGATTTTGGTAAACGTGATATAAGACGAGGGATGGTCTGCGTAGCTTGCAATAGGGAACTTAATCTAATCGTAGTTGTAAATGTAATACTTTTAGGAGTGATACCAATAGCAGGAAAAACAATTGCCGAGAAGATATTTTCGGCACACAGTGGGACGGATGCACATGCTGGCGACATTGTTGTTGCCAATATAGATTATGCCATGAGTCAGGATGGTACTTCTGCTTTAGCCATAGATGCTATTGCTTCTATGGGAGCAGATACTGTTTTCGACCCAGCCAAAGTCGCCATGGTTATGGATCATAGTTGTCCTTCGCCTCTAGAGGGTGTAAGTGCCATACATGCCAAAATCCGTGACTTTGGTGCGCGTACCGGTATTCGTGTTTACGATTGGGGTGCAGGTGTTTGTCATCAGTTGTTACCCGAAAGCGGCAACATTGTTGCGGGAGATTTAGTTGTTGGCTGCGACTCTCACACTTGCACATATGGCGCGCTTAATGTCTTTTCTACAGGAGTTGGCTCTACAGATGGTGCGGCAGCTATGGTTGCCGGCAAGCTTTGGTTTAAGGTACCGGAAACCATACGGGTAAACTTTAATGGTGTGCTGCCAAATGGGGTCTTCTCAAAAGATCTTATATTGCATCTTGCAGGACTTATAGGTGTAGATGGCGCCACATATCAGGCTTTAGAGTTTGCTGGACCTGTAATAGACGCGCTAAGTATAGACGCCCGCATGACAATTTCTAACATGGCTATAGAGGTGGGTGCTAAGGCAGGCTTAATGTGTGCGGACGATAAAACGCTTGATTTTTTTGAGAAACGCGCACTTCGCAATGGCACGCCTTTAAGCCGCACACCATTGCCTGTAGCGCCAGATGCTGATGCAACTTATGCGCAAACGATAGATATAGACACAAGTACACTTGTTCCCATGGTTGCTAAGCCCCATGCTGTGGGCAATGTGGTTCCAATAGATGATGTACAAGGCGTGCCTGTTGCCGAAGGCGTCATAGGTACTTGCACTAATGGGCGTTTAGAGGACTTCGCTATTGCGGCATCTATACTTAATGGTCGCAAGATTAACTCAGGCTGTCGCTTAGTTGTGGCGCCGGCATCGCGTGATATTTATCTAGACGCCATGGCGGCAGGTTATATACAAACATTGGTTGAAGCAGGTGCCTGTGTAGTTACGCCAGGATGTGGACCATGCGTTGGCACTCACAATGGAGTACCATCTGACGCAGAAAATGTTATTTCTACCGCTAACCGCAATTTTAAAGGTCGCATGGGTAACTCTAATGCATTTATCTATCTTGGCAGTCCGGCCACAGTGGCGGCATCGATGATTAACGGCGAAATTTGCGACCCACGGAGGTATCTATAAATGACTGGGATTAGGGCAAAGGCTATCACTTTTGGTGATGACGTTAACACTGACTATATAATTAGTGGCAAATATAAGTTTAAAAGCAATGACATGAACGAGATGGCGCACCATGCCATGGAAGAACTTGATCCCGACTATTATAACAAGGCATCTAAGGCGGGAGCAATTCTTGTTGCCGGAAGCAACTTTGGTTGTGGTTCGTCACGCGAACAGGCGCCATTAGTGCTCATTCACTCTAACACTAAGGCTGTGATTGCTAAAACATTTGCGCGTATATTCTATCGCAACGCCATAAACACCGGCTTGCCTGTTGTTGAAGCTGACACTTCTGGCATTATGCCTGGTGACGAGTTAGAGCTAGATTTAGAAGCAGGCGTGCTTAAGAATATAACCAGGCAAGAATGCATTCCATTTGCGCCATTGCCACCGGTAATGGCCAAACTATTGGCAGACGGCGGTCTGGCACCACACTTTGTAAAGAACGGCGGTTTTGCGCTATGAGTGAGAAAAAAACTAAGAGTACATCGCCAAAGGCGGCAGCTAAGCCTGCAGATAAACCTGCGAGCAAGGCTGCGGCAAAGGCGGCATCTAAGCCAGTGGCAAAACCTGCGAGCAAATCCACAGCAAAGCCAGAAGCAAAGTCGGCTGCAAAAGAAGCCGCAAAAAATGATGTTGAGAAGACCACAAAGTCAACCGTAAAAGATGCGCCTGCCAAAGCCGTCAAACCAGCCAAACCTGCCAAACCAGCCAAACCAGCAGCTAAAGCCTCGACCGTACCCGCAACAAAAGGGGCAGCCAAAGCAGCAGCAAAACCTGCAGCAAAGTCAGTTGCAAAACCCTCCACAAAAGCTGCGAGCAAACCTGAGGCAAAGCTCGCCACTAAACCTGCGAGCAAACCAACAGCAAAAACCGCAACTAAAACGTCTGGGAGTAAGTCTGCGGCTGGCAAAGCTACGGGCAATAAGCAAATTCTCTTTGACACCCCAGAAGATAGAGCAGATGTTGCCGAGCAAGCAATTGCCAGTAAAACTATACTTAAGAAGCTTGTAGACAACCTTTCCGGCTCATTGCGCCGAGAGCGTCAGTTCTCTGCTGCGTCTTTAAATAATGTTGCGCAAAAGAAGCCCGAGGCCTTATTGCCATATGTTAAAGATATTGTAGATGCCCTACATCGTCCCGAGGCACAAACACGTTGGGAGTGTCTGGAGGCTCTTTCTATTGTTGTGGCTCTAAATCCTGATGCTTGCGATGGTGCGCTTCATGGTGCCGAGGAGTCATTATTAGATGAAGAGAGCGGCTCGGCGCGGCTAGGAGCCCTGCGCTTCCTTTGTGCCTATGGTGCCCTAGATACTACTCGTGCAAAAAGAGTTTGGCCGCTAATAGATGAGGCTATTCAGATTTATCATGGTGATCATGAATTTATGGATATGCTAGTTTCTGTTCAGGCTTTTGCCGCCGGACATATAGGTAAGACCGTAAAAGAAGCACTGCGTAGCCGCATGGTATTTGATGCCAACAGTCATGGTATGCTTGGACGTAGGGCAACAGAGATTGTTGAGCTTTGTAAGAGCGGCAAGTAGTTTTTTTCTCGACATAAAAATCAGGAGTTGCAACAATATGAATGATATAAGTGGCGCAAATATTAACAGCCGCATTAAGATGGCGACCCCCTTAGCAGAGCTTGATGGCGACGAAATGACGCGTGTGCTTTGGGCTTGGATTAAAGATATTCTAATTAGCCCGCATGTAGACCTGAAAACTGAATACTACGATTTAGGTTTAAGGAATCGCGAAGCTA
>JAIRQA010000084.1 GCA_031256715.1 Coriobacteriales bacterium
GGAGCAACAACAAGTGCAAGCGAGTTGGTCATGCCCATATAGCCAAAGCCTTCGGCGTGGCGAGCATCGGGAATATTGTCGGCCGCCACTGTGCTAGTGGCAGTGTTTGCCGCACCCCATGCCAGTCCTTGAATCAAACGAAAAGCAATAATTGCGCCAACGATTGGAAAGATGGCAAAAGCTATAGAGCAAAGCGCCATGCCAATAAGACCTGCAGTAAGCATACCGCGCCGTCCAAAGTTATCAACGGCAGCGCCTGCAAGGGGACGAGCGACAAGTGAGGCAATAGAGAATATACCCGCAACTGTCCCAAGGAGGTAATCTGGGGCTCCTAGAGTGCGAATGAAGAGCGGAAGCATTGTGGGCAGCATCTGCATGCCTGCAAAGTTTAAGAAGTTTACGGCAATGGCAAGTACAAAACCTTGTGTCCATAATGATGGAGGCAAATTCTCGTTTTTTAACCTTTTGGGAAAAAAGGGCATGCTTAATTTAGGCAAGTGCCCACCGTTGCCTTCTGTAGCTCCACTGCCCGTTTCTGATGTTTGCGTATTGCTTTTCATGGTGTATCCTAAGTCTACCCTAAAACCAAAGAGCAAGTTATTAAGACGCGAGATGTAAAGCGTAAAAATTTGGCTAAGTTTTATAACATTTTTTTGTCGCTAAGTTTTGTGTCGCTAAGCTTTTGTGTCGCTTGGAAGAGACGGAAAGAAGGCAACTATGAGTTTAAGAGCTGAAGAAAAATTGAGAATCCTTGTGCTTAATGGTCCAAATCTAAACATGCTTGGCAGAAGGCAGCCGGAAATCTATGGTACTATGACGTTAGACGAGCTCAATCGCATAATAGTAAGCCATGCAGAGTCTGCCAACTGCCCAGATTTAACCTTTTTTCAGACCAATCATGAAGGACAACTGGTAGACCTCTTGCAAACCTCCGCACGCAATTACGATGGTATAGTTTACAATCCAGCTGCTCACACACATTATTCTATTGCCATTCGCGATGCCATTGCGGCCATTACAATACCAGTTGTCGAGGTTCACTTAACAGATATCACAACTCGCGAAGAGTTTCGCCGCATAAGCGTTATGAGTGATGTTTGTAAAGCTACCTTTATGGGCAATGGCGCTAAATCTTATCTTGACGCTCTTGATTTCTTAATTGACTATCTTAGCGGCTTGTCATCAGATAATTATGTGGAGAAGTCTAATGCCTAAGTCTGTCCCAGAAAATTTGTCTGCTTTTCGCCTGTCACAACTACATCTTGCTATGCAGCATGACAAGCTTGATGCTTTACTTGTTACTGATGTCGCTGACATTCGTTGGCTAACGAACTTTCACAACGTTTTTGACAAAGAACCGGCACACATGTTATTAGTTCCGACCGAGCCTGATGGTGATATCTTTGGGTATATAAAGACGGATAGTCGCTATTCTGAGGCAATGCGCATTAACCAAGAAGCTGAATTTTGGCAAATTGACGACAAGTTAAAGTCGCAAAGTGAATGGGCGGTGGCACTTCTCAACAAAATTAATAAAAAGAAAGACAAGAAAGTACTTAAAGTTGGCATAGATGAAAGGCTAGCGCTCAATCGCTTTCGTGCCCTGCAAAACGCCATTGTTAACAAGGCTACTTGTGAGGTCGCTTTAGAAGAGCTAGCAAGCTATCTTATGAATATGAGAGCTATAAAACATGCTAGTGAAATTGAAATACTTAAACAAGCGCAAGAAATTACCGATGCGGCTTTTTCGCAAATCCTAAAGTTTGTAAAACCTGGCATGACAGAGATTCGCATTGCCAGCGAGCTGGAATACATTATGCGCAACCTTGGTGGCGAAGGACTTGCGTTTTTAAGTATAGTCGCATCTGGACCAAATTCGGCACTGCCGCATGCGATACCAGGCCAGCGCGAAGTATGCAAGGGCGATTTTTTGCTCTTTGACTTTGGCGCTTGCAAGGGCGACTATTGCTCGGACATGAGTCGAACTATTGTTATTGGCAAAGCAAGTCGCAAGCAAAAACACATCTTTCAGACCGTGCTTATGGCTCAGCAAGAAGCCATGAGTTTAATTAAGGCAGACGTGGCTGCAAATATTCCCGCGCTGGCTGTAAATGAGATCTTTAAAGAGAGAGGTTACGAAAACCTTATTCATGGACTTGGGCATTCAGTGGGCATAGAGGTTCATGAGCTGCCGGTATTATCTGTAAAAGCAAAAACAAAGTTGGTTGCAGGTAATATAGTAACTGTTGAGCCGGGGATCTATATTCAGGGGTTTGGGGGAGTGCGTATAGAAGATTTTGGTGAGGTTACGGCTAGCGGTTTTATGCCATTTACGAAAAGCCAGCATGAGCTTATAGAGTTATAATGTTTTTTTGTAGTTTTTATCCCTGAAGTTGTATGGGGCAAGCATCAAAGTGAAGTAAGAAGCAAAGAGAAAGAGGAAGCAAACGTGGCAATCTCCACAGCAGATTTTAAGAATGGCAAGGCAATACTTATAGATGGCAAGCCAAACGTGATTATCGAGTTTCAGCATGTTAAGCCAGGCAAGGGCGGAGCGTTTGTGCGCACTAAGGTACGTGACATTCGCACAGGTCGCGTTAATGACCTCACTTTTCGTAGTGGCGAAAAATTTGATGAGATTCGTATGGAAATTAAAGAGATGCAGTTCTTGTACCACGATGGCGATGACTATAATTTTATGGACAACGAAAGCTACGAGCAGATTGCTTTAAGTGCCGATGTTGTTGGCGATGCTGCTAAGTGGCTTAAAGAAAATGACACTGCCAGCGTGCAATATGCTGGCGATGAGCTTATAGGCGTTGAGCCGCCAATGTTCGTTGAACTTAAGGTTGCTCAAACCGAGCCTGGGTTTAAAGGTGATACCGTTCAGGGGGGAACAAAACCAGCAACATTAGAAACCGGGGCAGTTGTTCAGGTGCCGATGTTTGTGAACATAGATGACCTTCTAAAGATTGACACTCGCGACGGGCGCTATATAACAAGGCTCTAGTTTCAAGCTGGACAGCTGCGCGAATGGCAACCAGACTTCTCGCGACGGGCGCTATATAACAAGGCTCTAGGTTCAAGCTGGACAGCTGCGCGAATGGCAACCCGACTTCTCGCGACGGGCGCTATATAATAAGGCTCTAGAGTCTAGATTGACAGCGGGGTTGTTAAAGCTTGTTTTAACTGTGTTTTGCAAAGTGTTTGTATTATCTAACTTCCTAGCGTGATTGTTTTCTGGGTTAATCTCTGGATTATTTTCTGATGGCGTTTGGCATTCGCCGACCGACATTCATTTGTTGCGGTTGGCATTCGCCGACCGACATTCATTTGTTGCGGTTGACAGTCGCCAAGTGACGCCACTGCTTTGGCGTTTGCATTCGCCGACCGACATCCCAGCCGATATCCCCTTGTTGTCGTTGGCATATTTTATGAATACTGATAAACTATGTAGAACAATTCTGCGAGGTGATTGTCACTTATGAACATGCCGTCTTTGTCGTGTGTTCCGACAGAGGTCATCAGGAACAATATCGCTTTTGCAAGATAGGTTTTATTAATATAAAGAATACCGAAGGGAACCACATCATGGATGAATCTGGAGTCATGGCGCTGATCGAGGAGCTTTCTGACCTCATAGAGGATGGTAAGCCAGCATTGGGAAACAAGGAGAAATGCACTATCGAGAAAGCCCCTGCTTTAGAGATCTTAGAGGATATCCGTCACTCGTTTCCGCAAGAGTTTGCTCACGCCCGCCAAATTGTGCGCGAGCAACAGCGGATTTTAGAGGATGCCGAAGCAGAGGCGAATCGCATTATAGAGGATGCACGCCAACAGACATTAATTATCGCTAGCGAGCAAGAGATTGTTCGCATCGCTCAGTCACAGGCAGAGGATGTCTTAGCTGACGCACGCGATTTAGAGCGCGAAATGCGTGCCGGTGCAGAGGACTATGCCGATTCTGTATTTATGCATATAGAGAATACGATTGCTCAAATTAGCGACAATGTTCATCGTTGCCGTGAGCGCCTAAACAATAAGGGCGGGCGCTGAGTGCTATTATGTGATTGCTTGAGGCTCATGCCAAGCATGTTTCTAGAGGCGAAAAATGTCTGCTGAACTTAAAATAACACTTGCTCCAACTCTAGATTTTTTAGGTGCGCATCTTGCTTTGCAAGGTGTTCTAGATATATTTCGCTTTGATGCAGGCGGACGTGCTTTTGTTGTTGACAAAGGTATTAGCTACAATCTTGAGTTAACCAACACCGGTGGTGCTGTTTTGGTAAGTGGAGTAGTAAAAGCAAATACTGTAGCAGTTTGTGACCGTTGCCTAGCAAGCTGTGACCTTCAATTACAGGGCGAGTTGCAGGAATATTTGGTGATTAAAGGCTCGCAAGCCGATTTTTCTGATGCAGATGCCGAGTTTACAGTTGTAGATGCAAACGAAGAAATAGATCTTGCAGCTTATATGATTGCTGCATTAATCTTTGAGCTCCCCATCACCGTCCTTTGCAAAGATGAATGTAAGGGGCTTTGTCCGCGGTGTGGCACAAATTTAAACACGTCAACCTGTAACTGTGATGGCGAATTATCTGCCGACCATCCTTTTGCGGTCTTGAAATCGCTTTTATGATGCGATAGTATATAATTTTATGCAAAATTCCAGTTGGGCGCTATTCTCATGCCCGCTGGGGGTGTGTAAATCCAATTGCTAGTGACTAAAAGCAAGTGACAAAGATTTATATGTTGCGAGCAAAACCTGAACATTATTTGCCTTGGTGTATACACCCTTATTAAGTTTAACAGGAGGAAAAGAGAAGATATGGCAGTACCTAAGCGAAAGACCGGTCGTGCCCGCACGCACTCGCGCCGAAGCGCAAATGATGTAGCTCCGGTAGCGCCGCGCTCAGTTTGTCCACAGTGTGGCACCACCAAATTGCCGCATTATGTCTGCGGTAATTGTGGCTACTATAAAGGTCGCGAAATTCTGGTAGTCGAGTAAAAAAGACAATAGCCAGATGCTTTAGAAGCGCCAGTTGTTAGCAGATGCCTTTAAAGTTAAAGCTTGCGCACCTAGGTTGTGTGAGCGAAATTTATAAGACTTTATAAGACATTATAAGACATTAAAGACATTTTCTTAAACTGGCGCATTCCTAGTAATGTGTGAGAGAGGTTACTGTACACACCCCATCTGCGTCATCCTGAGATTTCCGTGTTGGCAATGCTTAAATGTTTAGACACTTCGGTCTGGCGAACTAGAACCTTTAAGCTCTCGCTTCGCTCGTCTCTAGATGACATAGGGTGGGCCGTGAGCAGTAACTAAGAGAGACATCAGTCTTTCTTGCGCTAATGGGTGATTTGCTAGTAGGCATTAGGCTATAATAAAGTAAGGCTATAATAACATTATTATGTTGTCAGAAAAATCTCAAAATACAATAAGCATAGCAGTAGACAGTATGGGTGGCGATGGTGCCCCCGATGTTGTTTTAGATGGGGTGCGACAGGCGTTAGCCGCCGAGCCTCGTTTGACTGTTTTGCTTACGGGGCCTAAAGACATTGTGAAGCCTTTTGCGAAAGCCACAAATAAGGCCTATTCGCAGTTGCGAGTGGTAGCAATAGCCACAACAGAGTTTATTGGTATGGATGAACATCCTGTGGCTGCAGTTAGGTCTAAAAAAGACTCTTCCATTGTTGTGGGTTGTAAAATGGTTAAGCAGAGCTTGGCCAAAGGCTTTTTTTCTGCTGGCTCTACCGGTGCTTGCATGGCGGCAGCAACTTTGGTTATTGGTCGTGCTAAAGGCGTTTTACGACCGGCAATCGCTACGCAAATTCCCGCGCCCAAAGGTGATGTCCTTTTGTTAGATGTTGGAGCAAATGCCGATGTCAAGCCAGATGTGCTTTTGCAATTTGCACTATTGGGTCAGGCGTTTGCTCAAAGAGTCATGAATGTTGCTAATCCTAGAGTTGCTCTGTTGAATATAGGCTCAGAAAAGAGTAAAGGTTCGATGCTTGCTCAAGAGACGCATGCGCTCTTAGCCGCGGTGGCATCTGAGTCTTTGGAAGCTTGCAACAATGATGGCACAGACGTAAGCATGAGTGATGCAAAAGAGGTTTCTGCCAATGCTAAGGCCCATGCTAATGCTAATGCCAATGCCAGCTGCAATGTGAATGCTAAGGCCAATGCCAATGCCAACTGCAATGCCAATGCTAATGCCAATGTCAATTGCAATGTGAATGCCAAGGCCAATGCCAAAGCGAACCCTCTAAATTTTATTGGCAACATCGAGGGCAACGACATCCTTCAGGGCTGTTGTGACGTAATAATTACCGATGGTTTTACCGGAAATGTTGTTTTAAAAACCATAGAGGGTGCGGTTTCATCACTATTTTCTGAAGTAAAAGCGGTCTTTGCGTCTAGTCTAAAAACAAAACTGGCTGGCGCTCTTGTACTTGGCGACTTTCAGCAACTTAAAAATCAACTTAGTGCCGAGCGCGTAGGAGGTTCGCCATTACTGGGTGTAAATGGGGCTGTTGTTATTGGTCATGGCTCTTCTAGCGCGCGAGCGATTAGTAATGGCATCTTAGCAACTTTTAAGGCAGTCGAATCAGGCTTTCTTAATAATATTGCTAGCATACTATCAAGCGAGCATGCTCATAATGAGTGACGCCTTTACTGCAAGACATTTAAAAGCTGTCGAAACGATTATTGGTCATGTTTTTGCCAATAAAGAATTGTTGCGAAGGGCACTTACTCATCCATCAGCTGTAGAGAAAGAACAATATTGCGACTCCTATGAACGCCTAGAATTTCTTGGCGATTCTATTTTGGGAGCCATTGTTGCCAATTCGCTTTATCAGAGGTTTCCGCACTTAGACGAGGGAGGCATGACGCGCCTTAAAGTGCGCTTAGTTTCTGGTAATTCATTGTGTGCTGTGGCCGACGATTTAGGATTAGGCAAGCATATCATCTTTGGTTCATCAGAGCGTGGCACTGGCAAGCGTGGCATGGCATCAGCGTTAGAAAATGTTTTTGAGGCCATTGTTGCGGCAATAACATTAGACGGCGGCATTAAGGTTGCAAGTGATTTTGTCGAGAAAAACTTAGTCTCCCGCCTGCCCGACAGCATTCCAGAGGCATGTGATAACCCAAAATCGGAGTTACAAGAGAATTTGCAAGCCAAACATTTGCTTCCAGAGTATAAACTTGTAAGCACAACAGGACCTCCGCACGACCGTACATTCACCTGCAAAGTGATCGTTAATGGCGATTGCATTGGCACTGGAACCGGAAAAAGTAAAAAAGATGCCGAGTCTCAAGCTGCCAAAGAGGCTCTTGCCGGGCTATCTGACTTAGGGTAAAGTTTACCGGTTCTTGCCACTGCTAGCATACTATATTATCAGTCTGCAAACTTAAGTATGAACTTTTTAATTCATTATGTGATATAGGCAAACAAAAGGGTGACGCAAAGCAATGGAACTTAACCTGCATATTATTGCCGATGACCTGCTTAAGTACGCGCCAAACTATAATTCACAGTTAAGCATTAAAGAGGATTATCATATACGCCGCCTGCGTTTTCCGGCACTTTTTGATGGTTCTAAGACACATCATAACTTACTTTACATCGCGCAGTCTAAGCTGCTTACAGAAGAAAGCATTGCATGCATTAACCTAAAGACTAGTTTGATTGTTATAGGTAGACCACCTAAGTCTCTTTTAAGCAAAGACGTCAATCTAATCTGGGTTGACCCAGAAACATCACTTTCTGAGCTCTTTGCAAAGGTGACAGAATTATTTAATGAGTACAGTCTTTGGTTTGATAGCTTGCAAGATGTACTTGTTACACGCAAACGCTTGAATCAATTAGCAGAACTTTCGATACCAATTGTGCGCCGTTCAATTTATCTTGTAGATTCATTCTTACAAACTGTTTTTGCAACATCGCCAAGTGAAAACGTGATAACAGCAGACGCTTTTAGTGCGTTGGGCACAGATGTCTGCACAGATGCCACCATAGACGGCATTAAGACTCGTGACGCTAATAAGCTTTTAGATAACAACAATCCTGCCCTTAGCGCGCTTACAATAGATCGCTTTAGCGCAAACGCAAACGCATCAGAAACACCTTTTATTCTAGCTGATTTAAATAGCCACAGTACGCTTTTAAGTAAAAATATTTTCTTAGAAGGACATCTGGTAGCAACTCTGTCTTTTGGGCAGAAACCAGACGGAAGTGGCAACATCGGTATAAAAAACGACAGCAAAAACAATAGCAAAACTGACAGCAGAAGCAATAGCAAAATCAACAGCAAAAACAACAATGACTGTTTTACAAAACGTGACTATGCACTTTTGCTGATATTAGCTGATGTGCTAAAAAAAGCTATGACTTACAAGGAAGAATGGAATACTTCAGCAACACAGTCTGTTCATAAGTTGGTGCATATTTTATTAAGCGAACAAAAACCACATTTAGAAGTGATAGATGCGGCCTTAAAGACTATGGCATGGCAAATTGATGATGCCTACTACTGTGTTGTTGCTGTTGCCGGAAATCTGTATTATCCCATGGGGCTTTTGTCAGCAAGCGCCAAGCGTGTTTGTGCCATTTGCCCACAAACAATCTATTCGATTTATGAAGACAAAATCGTTTTTATTGTAAATGCCGAGCATTCGACTTTATCGCAAGAAGAAACTTTAGATTTGATAGTGCAAAGGCTTGCCCACTTAGAGTTAGATTTTGGTGTCAGCAATATTTTTAATGGCTTTTGGTCATTACACGATCATTACCGCTTAGCGATTGCCGCAATAGAATTTGGTACCAAGAAGTCTACTGCGGTTTCGTATCATCGCTTTGAATCTCATATGATGGATTACCTGATTCAGAAATGCCGTGAATCTACATCCTTAGATTCAGTTATTCCCAGAGGCCTGATTCAGCTCAGACGCTACGATCAAAAATATGGCACTAATCTTCTTAATATCCTTAAAGTATATTTTAAACACGACATGCGTATAGCTTTAGCTGCTAAAGAGTTATATTTGCATCGTAATACTTTAACAGCTAAAATTGCGCAAATAAAGTTTTTAACACGTATGGATTTCGAGGCAGATCCAGAGATAAGGCTTTCTATAATGGTAGCGCTTCGTATGATGTAGATGCCAAAACCAAAACTAACATCAAAACCAAAAGCTAACACCTAAACACAAACCAAAACCAAAACCAACGTCTAAACACAAAACAAAACCAACACCAACACCAAAACACAAACCAAAACCAACGTCTAAACACAAAACAAAAACCAACACCAGTATTCTGATACAGTAGAGCTTCGTATAACCTAGATCAGTACTTCTCAACATTATTAAAATGACACACTGCTGTCGCAAAAGTTGCATAAGTTGTCACAAAATTAAACAGTAACACTTTGCGACTTCAGTCTGCGACTTCAGTCTGCAACTTCAGGCAGCGACTTCAGGCGAGTTTCAGTGGGCAAGTTTCAGGCAAGTTTTAGCGAACGCATTTTAGAGAGCGGTAAGTTTCGGGCACTATGCATATGCCGTGCAAAGAAAACTGCGCACCATGCACCGTTTTGTATAAACGCGCTACAAAGATGTCTTCTGAATGCGTTACTATATAACAGCATTAACGTGAATACGATTGCAAAGATTAGGAGAACGAATGTCGGGTCGGCATCTAAATCGTTTAAAAGCTGGGTTACTAAATGGCGAATTTGTGGTTACTTGCGAGGTGATACCAGGCAGGGGAGCATCAGAGCCGGCACAAGAACATGAGCTTTCTGAGGCCTTGCGCATTTGGCAGACAGGTCGTGTGCACGCAATTTCTGTTACCGATAATCCCGGAGGAAACCCTGCAATTTTAGCCGACGAGATTTCGCGCTACTTTTTAGAGCATGATGTTACAGCACTAACTCACTTCACACTTAAAGATAGAAATAGGAATCAAATTCAGGCGCAGCTTTATGCCATGCAGCGTGCCAAATTAGACAATTTATTGGTAATGTCCGGCGATTATCCAGTTGGTGGTTGGCAAGGACGGTCGCGGCCGGTCTTTGATCTTGATCCTGTTCAGACTTTGCAACTTGTAAGCAATATGAACAACGGGCTTGTAAATAAGACAATTAAAGGTGATTTGCGTGAGCAGCAGGCGTCGTTTTTTGCCGGCGCGGTTGTAAACCCCTTTAAGTATACAGAAGGCGAGTGCTTGCCGCAGTATTTTAAGCTCGAGAAGAAAATTGTTGCCGGTGCAAAGTTTATCATTTTACAATTAGGCTATGATACTCGTAAGCTAGCAGAAGTTCAGGCTTACCTTAAAAGCAACAATTATGATATTCCTCTGATTGCCAATATATTTCTCTTAAGTAAAGGAGCCGCAAACCTGATGCGTAAGGGAGTAATTGCTGGCTGTCATGTTTCTGACGCATTGTTTTCTGAGCTTGAGCAGGAGTCTAAGGCAGATGATAAAGGTAAGGCAGCTCGCATAAACAGAGCCGCCAAGATGGTTGCTATTGCAAAGGGTATGGGCTTTGCCGGCGTACATATTGGTGGGTTTGGAATTACAGCAGAGGTTTTAAATTCTATACTGGATCAGGCAGAATGCATGCAAGACAGATGGCAAGACCTTGCAGACGAGCTTTCTTATGGCGAACCAGACGGATTTTATTATTTTCAGAATGACATGATTACTTTGGCTGCCCAAAATGAGTTATGTCGCAAGCGCAAGCTGATGCGTGGTTACAAAATATCACGCTTCTTTCATCGTCTTGTTCTTACTCGCAATAAGGGATTTTACAAAATATTAAGCAGCGTTATGAATGCAAAGGAGCGAAAACGGGGCATAAACCGCGCTCATAAACTTGAGCATCTGGGCAAGTCCGTTCTTTACGATTGCATGGATTGTGGCGATTGCGGTCTTGAGGCATGTATCTATACCTGCCCCATGTCTCAGTGTCCAAAGTGTCAGCGCAATGGCCCGTGCGGCGGCAGTTTTAATGGCTGGTGCGAGGTTTTTCCTAACGAGCGCTATTGCATTCACTTTAAGGCTTACCACCGTCTAAAAAAATATAACGAGACAAGTAAGTTAGATAGCTTTATTACCCCACCAAATAATTGGGATTATTACAACACCAGTGGCTGGAGCAATTATACGCACTGTCGCGACAATGCAGCAAAAAGAGAGACTTTGCCACCAAGAGGTCAACGTCAGCCGCAAGAGGATTAAATGCAGATAGAGTTGAATGACTATGATGGCAGTGGCTTGCGCAAGAGGATTAAATGCAAAAGGAGTTGTAAGGCTATTAGGCTAGCGCCTGTCGTAAGATGCAGCCGCTAATGCGCGCAACATTAGCACAGCATAATAGTATTAGTGTAACTACAAGTAGAAGGAGGATTGTTAAATGATTATTATTGGTGAGAAGATCAATGGGTTTATCCCCAAAACATTGGCGGCTATTGAGTCTAAGGATAGCGATTATATTCGCACAATAGCACAAGCACAAGAGGTTGGCGGTGCTGCTTATCTAGACATATGTGCCGGTGTGGCTCCGGAAATTGAACGAGAGACCTTACAATGGCTGATAGACATTGCCTTGTCTGCAGCAGATGTTCCACTTTGCCTGGATAGTTCTGATCCTAGCATGCTAGTAGAGATGTATGAGTATGTGCAAGAAAAGGCAAATGGCCGACAGGCGAGTGAAGGACTTATTAACTCTGTTTCTTTAGAAGAGGGAAAGTGTGAAGCAATTTTTCCGGTGATAGCTGCAGGCAAGTGGGGAGTTGTTGCTCTAACTTGCGACAATAACGGCATTCCGGATGATCCGGAAGTAAAGCTGCAGCTTGCCCGCGAGCTCATTAAGCGTGCAGGGGATGCAGGTATTGGACCTGAACGTCTTTTTATAGATCCCCTAGTTACAACATTAGCTACCAAACAAGATTCACTCATAAACTTTAACGATGGTATAAAGTTGATAAAAGCAGAGTTTCCCACTGTGCATTTCACATCTGGACTTTCTAATATTTCTTTTGGCATGCCATATCGCAAAGCTATAAATATGCAGTTTTTAAGTCTTGCTATGGTTGCCGGAATGGATAGTGCAATTATGGACCCCACTAGTAGTGATATGCAGGCAACACTGCACGCGACAGCTGCACTGTTAGGGCAAGATGAGTACTGTATGGAGTATCTAACTGCCTATAGGGCGGGATTGTTTGGCACGGCACCCAAACCAGCATAAACTGTGCAAACCTGCATAATTTCTAGTGGCATATATACTAGCATACTTGTATATTAGTATGCTAGTATATTAGTATAATCGTTTGCATAGAAGACAAACTCTATTGGTATACAGGTTCTAAAACATCATCTCCTGCATAAAGTGCATATTAAAGCTAGCGCTGGTGCTTAACTCTATATATTCACATTGTTTGGGAATTGCTAGTAGTCGTTGCATTGCCTCTGTTGACACAAGGGCGGCAGACGCTCCTTCTATGCAGCTGTTGCCAATGGCAGAAGCCCGATCTAGCAATTCTATGGGAAACAAACCTATGCGGGCGGCGCTCTTTAGGTTTAGTTTTTTTCCAAAGCCACCCGCTATATGTAAGAATCGAATCTCATCTACAGTGACATTTGCAGCTTCAAGTAAAACGCGGATACCAGCCATAATGGCAGACTTGCCCAGTTGAAGATTGCGTATGTCTTCCTGAGTAATGCAGATATCTGAATTTGGTAGGGGATAAAAGGCAGGGTGTCCATCCAAAAGCCCAAGTCCATCAAAACCAGAACTTGACATCATGCCTGTTTCGTCGACAATGCCCATATTTACAAGATGGGCAACGATGTCTATGATTCCTGTGCCACAAAAGCCGCTGGCAGAAGCATTGGCAATTGTTTCTAAACGCAATCGTCCATTCTCGTGAAAAACCGCGTTAATGGCACCAGGCAAGGCAGGCATTCCATAGCGAATATTTGCGCCCTCAAAAACAGGACCTGCCGCAGTTGCGCAACAGATGATGCGTCCATTATGGCAAAGCGCGAGTTCGCCATTGGTTCCAAGGTCAACTAAAATGCCGGTGCCGCTACTTGTGTCATCCATTTGCGAGACAAGCATACCGCAGCTAATGTCGCCGCCAACATAGCTTCCTATGCAAGGTGCCATGAATAGAGGAACTGGCAGCTCATTTATTGTGTGATTATCGCCAAATAATGATAATGGCGTAAAGGGAGCGACACCAATGCTATCTGGCGGCATAGAACAAAAGATATGCTGCATGACAGTGTTTCCCGCAAGTACAATTTTATTAATTTCTAGAAAAGCCCTGCTTTCAGATTCATGTTGCTGTAAAAGCTCGTCTATAAGACCAATTAAAGCCTCGCGAATGCAAGCCGTCATCTCTGGGAGTTTGCCAGTCATAGAGGCATCTATGCGACTGATAACATCAGCACCAAAAACTGTCTGCGGGTTAACACGAGCGCTTTGTGCCAAAATATTGCCATTGCGCATATCAATCAGGCGAGCGGCTAATGTTGTTGTGCCCAAGTCAAAGGCAATTCCTAAGCCTGTGGCATCAGGTGTTGGTGTCCATAATGTTTTAGTACCCTCGACATCTATAGACATAGCGTCATTGTCCTCTTTTCGCAAAAAGACAATCATTCCATCTTTTGCCATTACTTGACAGGCAAGAAAAGTTGTCTGAGTTACAGTGGCATTTGCTTCAGATATCCCATGCGGTTTACCAGTGGCATTTGCTTCAGGTATCCCATGCGGTTTACCAGTGGTATTTGCTTCAAAATTGCCGATATACTCTACATCTACACTACACTTTTTGCAGTTTCCCTTGCCTCCACAAGGGGCATGAAATGTGAGTCCCAGAGATTGAATGCATTCAAGGACGGTCTTCTCAACATTAAATTCTACCTCATGTTTTTTTTGCTCACTATAAATTGTTAGTTTTGGCATAGCTGCTCTTTTCTCTACCTTCTTTTTGTTTGTTATAGCACTGTTTGCTAAAAAGCATCTTGATAGATGTCATCTGTGCTGACTTTTGCGTTTAAAATAGTGCGACTTGCACTTGGTGTCGCAAAGTAGTGCAAGTTATATATTAAAGACGTTATGATTAAGATTATGATAACAGAGTAACAGATTTTAATAAGGAGGAAAAATGAGTGTTTTAGATGACATTTCCGCAGCGGTACAAGCCGGAAAGAAGAATGATGTAGAGACATTGGTGCGCCAGGCAATAGATGATGGTGTGTCTGCTAAAGACATCCTAAATGGTGGTTTATTGGCCGCGATGGATATTATTGGGCCAAAATTTAGGAACAATGAGATTTTTGTGCCCGAGGTACTTGTAGCCGCTCGCGCAATGAATGCCGGCACAGCCTTGCTTAAGCCACTGCTTATGGAGGCAGGAGCCGAGCCATTGGGCAAAGCAGTAATTGGTACTGTAAAAGGCGACATGCATGATATTGGCAAAAATCTTGTGCGCATGATGATTGAGGGTAAGGGAATAGAGATTGAGGATTTAGGGGTAGATGTTGCTCCAGAGGTCTTTGTAAACTACGTGCAGACTCATCCCGATGTACAGCTTGTTTGCCTCTCGGCACTACTAACTACAACATTGCCATCTTTGCAAGAGACAGTGCAAGCGCTGAAAGACGCCGGTCTTAGCAGTCAGGTAAAGATTTTAGTTGGCGGTGCCCCAGTGACTCAGGAATTTGCCGACCAGATAGGCGCAGATGGCTACACGGCAGATGCCGGCTCTGCCGCTGCTAAGGCTGCCGAGATGCTAGCTGCCTGATACAGCATACTAATGCCGCTTGCCAATGCCGCTAGCTGCCTGATACAGCATACTAATGCCGCTTGCTGCCTGATACAGCATACTAATACCGTTTACCGCTAATATTAAACCATATTATTGCCGCTGTAACCGTTTGCCGTTTACAGCGGCTATCTCATAGGACAAAGTTTTGTTCAATTGCTGCGTTAGGGTTTACTCTATTGCTTTAACCTTGGTTGACTTTTAATGCGCCATACAATGCTGCTTAGATTTAAATTGCATTGTAGCTTTATTTGGTGTTTTTAAGTTTTGTTAACCAAATCCTAGAAAACGATTGGAGATAAACATGGCAATTGCAATTGAGAAAGACGTTTGTATAGGCTGCGGTGCCTGCGTGGGCGCCTGTCCTGTAAGCATCATAGAGGTAGAGGATGTTGCTATCATCACAGATGAAGCATCCTGTATCGAATGCGGTTCTTGTGTAGACGCTTGTCCGGTAAGCGCTATTACGCTTTAATTACCCTTTAGTTGACTTTAGTTTCCCTCTAAAGGCGATAATGGTTCGGATTATAGCTTTAAAAAATGGTTATAATTATTATGTAGAGAAAACACATGCGCTTGTAAACCAGAAAACGCATGCGCCTGTAAACCAGAAACTATACACGCTTTTTATCAGACACAACACGCGAAATCGCGAGCCCTCTTAGCTCAGGGGATAGAGCGTCTGCCTCCGGAGCAGAAGGCCGCTGGTTCGATTCCAGTAGAGGGTACCATTACTTAATTTAGCCTCCCTTGTTGTCATGTTAGTGCAGCAAGGGAGTTTTTTATGTATACGGCAAATTTTCAGTTGCGGTTCTTTTCTCGACATAATTAATGATTCTAAACTGTGCTAGCATGCTAGCATTGTTTCTTATGCTATAACTATGAAAAAGTTCTGATAAACCATAATTTGCATATTCTGATAAACTGTTCAGTTGGCTTTATTGCCAAAACTTTTGTACATCCACGAGCGAAACCAAGCGAAAAGGAGAAACCAGTGGCTATTTACACGCCTGAGTACAAACCTAATGGGGACGAGATTGCCGTCCTGCATACCAGCAAAGGCGACATTCGTGTCAAACTTGCTGGCAACGATGCCCCTATTCATGTGGGCAATTTTGTCGAGCTTGCACAGAAGGGCTTTTATAATGGACTGAAGTTTCATAGACATGAACCAGGCTTTGTAATTCAGGGTGGTTGTCCTAACACCCGCGAATTAACTGCGGAAGAAGTTATTAAAGGTCGTCCGGGCGCTGGCGGTCCTTGCGGTACAGGCAACCCCGGCTATAGCATTAAAGGCGAATGGACAACTAATCCCAACAATTTTCATAATGATGGCACTTTGGCTATGGCGCGCTCTTCTATGCCAGACTCTGCCGGCTCACAGTTTTATTTTTGTTTGGGACCACAATCATTTTTAGATGCAAACTACACCGTTTTTGGCGATCCTGAGGATGACAAGAGTTTGGAAGTTATCCATAGTCTTGCTAAGGGCGACGAGATTTTTTCTGTGGACATTGAGGGAGCGCAATAGCACTTCTCAACATTATTGTTATAGTGTTATAGCATACTAGTATAATTGCGAAAGAGGTTATGAGTTGATCAGCAAGAGTTTTGAGGAAGCGAAGCTAGCTTACGATCGTGGCGAGTACGTGGAGGCGTTAAAGGGCTTTTATATCTGCCTAAAAGACGATAGCGCGACGTTTGAGTCTGGCGACACCGGAATGGTGTATTACCGCTTGGGCAACTGCCTGCTGAAGATGCGAAACTTCTCTGAAGCGGCGGCGACGTATCAAAAGGCGCTCTTAGATTCAGAGTATAAAGAACACGCTGCTGTGGAGGTTAATCTGGGTAAGACGCTTATTGGTACCGGCGATTTTGCTCAAGCCATAGAGTGTTTTAATCGTGCAATTGCCGATACAACCTATAGTAAGGCATATCAGGCACAGATGGGTCTTGGTAGTGCTTATTCTCGTCTGGGAATGATCGTTGAGGCTGGCACTGCCTATCGCAACGCTGCCTTAGACGAACGAAATCCTAATCCCACCAAGGCACTAATTAATTTGGGATCTAGTTTTTTGTTGCTTAATCGTCCGCAGGATGCCATTGAATCTTACAAGGCGGTTTTTGGCTTTAACCCATCTAAGTCAAGCCTCTTTAAGACGTGGGAGAATTTGGGTCGTGCCTATGTGGCAACAGGGCGCTATCAGGAGGCCTTAGATGCTTTTGATGAAGCCTTGGCTGTTGGGCAGTTCTCGCTTTGCGACGAAGCGTTTGCAGATTACACCCGCGCAAAGCAGGTAATTTTTGGCATGTCTACAGAGCGTGCCGCTGTTTTAGCAAATGGCGCATTAGGCGCTGGTGCCGGTGTTGGCACTGGCGTTGGCGCTGTTGCCAGTGCTGGCGCTGGCGTCGGTGCAGCAGGTGCAGGAGCAGCGGTTGGTGCTGGCGTCGGTGCAGCAGGTGCAGGAGCAGCTGGTGCGGCTACGTCTGCCGCACTTGCCGAGGCAGGTCAAGGTGCCGCAGGCGGTGCCGCTGACGGATTTGTTGGCAACGCATATGGTGCTGGCAATGATTTTGCGACTTTTGGCGCGACATCTGCTACAGGTTATAGTGATGCGGGCGATTCTGCATTTGCTGCCGCGTCTGGTTCTTCATCGCTGGCTTTTGCCGATTACGCCGACGACCCTTATGCGCCAGACACCGCGTTTGGCAACTATGGGACGGGCAGATCGTCTTCTTTAGATTACGCTAGCATGCTAGATGGCACCGACGGCTATGGCGCTGGCAATGTGCCTTCGGCGCATGATACTGGCTTTTTTACAGCGTCAGAATCTGACTTGGTAAACATGTCTAAATACCAGATGAAAAAAGAGCGTAAGCTCAGACACACCGGCTTAAAGATTGCCTTAGCTGTAGTCATAGTTTTGGTTTTAGGATTAGGAACGGCTGTTTTTGGCTACTCGCAAGGCATCGGCTTTCCGTCTCAGGAGGCAGTTGTTCGTGATATGTTTGCCGCCCACGCCAAAGGAGCAGACGTTATGCCTTATTGGGTTGTAAAAACAGATGCCGAGAAAAAAGCTGTTAACCGCATCATGGACATGGTGGTGGCTAGCGATTCTATAGATATTGTTTATGAAAATCGTAGTATGTCTAGCTCCGAGATTGTCGTGAAAGTAACTTTGCCTCAGAGTGGCACTGTTAAATATGACGTCAAATTAGATCGCGACCTTCTAGGTTGGAAGATTTCCGGCTTAGACCTGCTCTTTGATTCTACTATACTTGCCAGCTAGCTTATAGTCAAGCAAAGGGTAAGCAGCCAACCTAAAACCAATTGTGGGAGTAATTAAAAAACCAATTTGTATGCATTTATTATGAAAGGAACAATTAGATGATTCAGAAGACTTATGTTATGTTAAAACCAGACGCTGTAGCAAACCGCCATATTGGTCAGATTATTGCTCGCTTTGAAGCCGTTGGGCTAACTATAGAAAAACTGGAGCTTACCAATGTTACTCCAGAGCAGGCAGCAGCAAATTACCAAGAACATCAGGGCAAGCCATTTTACGATGGATTAATAAGCTATATTACATCTGGCCCTGTTGTAAAAATGGTACTTAGTGGCAAGAATGCCGTTGCGATAACCCGCAAACTGATGGGCGCTACAAATCCTTTAGATGCCGCGCCTGGAACTATACGTGGTGATTTTGGATTAATAATGGATGCCAATGTCGTACATGGCTCTGATTCTGTAGAATCTGCCGAGCGCGAAATTGCCATTTTCTTCGCCTAGTATACCATTGACTTTTTAGATATTAGCTATGGGCGCACAAGAATGCTACAATAGATAGTTCGTAGTTTTTTCGCCCAAAAAGGAGACTAAGCGACAATGTCGTTTTTGGATAATCTTTTCAGTCAATGGAGTTGCGATATGGCCATAGACCTTGGAACCGCCAACACTTTGGTGGCGGTTGCAGGTGAGGGTATCGTGTTAAACGAGCCATCGGTTGTAGCCATAGACAATGAGGTAAATCGTGTGCTTTCCGTTGGCACAGAAGCTCGCGAGATGATTGGACGTAACCCCGGCAACATCTCTGTAGAGCGTCCCTTGGCAGATGGTGTCATTGCCGACTATGATGTTACAGAGGCTATGCTTAGCTATTTCATAAACAAGGCCAACCCAAAGACTCATATTTGGCAACCAAAGCCGCGTATTGTTATTTGTATACCTTGCGGTGTAACTTCTGTCGAGAAGCGCGCCGTCTTTGAAGCCACCATACAGGCGGGGGCTCGTCAGGCTTTTCTTATAGAAGAACCTATGGCTGCCGCCATTGGTGCAGGTCTTCCGGTAGAAGAGCCCAGTGGCTCGATGGTAGTTGATATTGGTGGTGGCACCACAGAGATTGCTGTTATTTCTCTTGGTGGCATTGTAACTTCGCGCTCGCTGCGAGTTGCGGGAAATGAATTTGACGAAGCAGTGGCTCGCCATGTGCGAGATGTTTATGGGTTAAACATTGGTGTGAGAACCGCAGAAGATATTAAGATTGCCATAGGTTCTGCAATGGCGATATCAACCGGCGAGTTAGACATGGAGATTTCCGGTCGTGATATGTCTAGCAACTTACCTCGCTCTGAGCTTATTCAATCTGAGGATGTACGTGATGGCATTAAGGCGCCTTTGCAAGATATTCTTATTGCTATAAAAGAAACTTTCTTAGAGACAGATCCAGATTTAGCTGCCGACGTCATCACTAATGGCGTGTTGCTTACCGGCGGCGGTGCGCTATTAAAAATGTTGGATGTTTGGCTTGCGCATGAACTTGAGGTACCGGTGTATGTGTCTGAGACTGCGTTTACTAATGTGGTTATGGGCTGCGCTATTGCTTTAGAAAACCCCAGCGCATTGCAACGCTCCTATACTCAGCGCTAGAAAGTGCTCTATTATGGCACTATCCCCTAAAATGAAGAAAAGAAGACTGCCTCCTAGCCTGCTATTTACAATTTTCTTGTTAGCATCTATTGTAATGCTCACAATCTGGGCTCGTGAGGGTACTAGTGGTACTTTACATAACGTTCGCACTGTGGCTCAAACAGTCACTGCCCCTTTAAGTCATATTGGCTCATTTTTGGCAGTTCCATTTCGTGCCTTAAGTAATATGGGTGCTGATGCCACAGCAACTACTGAAACACTTACAGAGTTGCGCCTACAAAATGACGAACTATCATCTATAGTCATGCGCCTAGAAGAAGAAAGACTAGAAAACGAGAGACTTTCTGCTTTGCTTGGTTTGGTAGACGCCTATAGCATGCAAAGCACGGCAGCACGCATACTTAGCCATTCAAGTGACTCTTGGAATCAAGTTATTACCATAGATAAAGGTGCTAAAGATGGATTAGCTGTAGGCATGCCAGTTATGAGTGCTAATGGTCTGCTTGGACAACTAGAGACCGTTGGCACTTTTTCTTCAACAGTACGACTAATTACAGATCCATCTAGTGGCGTAGCAATTTTTTTACAGGCCAACCGCTCCGAGGGTATATTATCTGGCTCTGTAGATGGCATACTCTATCTTAATTACATGTCTGTAGAGTTAGATATAGTTCCTGGCGATGTGGTTATAACTTCAGGTGCGGGCGGTGTGTATCCTAAAGGTATTGTTATTGGTGAGGTTGTTAATGTTAGTAAAAGTGTGTCAGATGTTTATTTAACTATTATCGTTAAGCCAGTTACGCGTGTAGATTCTTTTGAGGAGGTAGCCGTACTTACAGGACGGCAAGCCTCGGTAACATATAAGCCAATTTCTTCGGGAGGCAACTAGATGGCGCAGATGCCTGTAGTTCGCAACAGCTTACATTCTGCTCATGGTGGCATGAATAAACCCGGTGTCAGGTATCTTTTTATGGCTCTACTTGGATTTATTGCAATTTTAGCGCAACTTATTATTGCTCCTAATATTGCCATAGCGCAGATTGTTCCTAACATCATTCTTGTTTCGGTGGCAATAAATGCCATTAGAGCCAACAATATTGCTGCAACAATTTTTGGTTTTAGTCTTGGCTTAATTTACGATTGTACTGCCGCCGGTGCATTTGGCTTAATGAGTCTTATCTTAACACTTATAGCTTTTATTGTAAGCACTCTTAACAAAGGCACTTTCACCGGTAACTGGCTGGTGGCTTTGATAATGGTGATATTAGCAACTTTTTTTGGCGAAATGATTTATGGAGTTTTTGCTTCGCTAGTTAACCCCGACCTAGACTTTCTTGCTTCTATTGTGTACAAGGTTTTGCCCACGACACTTTATGATGTCATCATCGGCGGTATTTTACTTGCCGTAGTTAATCTTACAAGTGGCATTGGTGGCAGTGTGCGCGGCAGACAAAACGTTGGCGGCAATGTGCGTGGACGGCATACAATTGGCACAATTAGCGGCGGCGGCAACTCTGCAGGCGGCATACATTTTGGCGGTGACAACAGATTTGGTGGTAGTAGGGCTGGTTTAGGCAAGCTAGGTGGCACTAAGCTACAAGGTGGTGGCTCTTTAGGCAGTCACGCTTCGGGTAAGCCAATGCAAAGAAAGCTACACTAGACATGACCGTCTACTTAAGCACTAACTTAGAAGTTTGGGCTGTTATGAATAGATATTGCAAAGCTTTACGTATTGTAATTAAGGAAACTGTTAACCATGAGTAACGCTACCATAATAGGCCTTGTTACTGGAGTTGCTGTTTTCATTGTTGTGATAACCGCTGTACTTGTTTTGCGCTGGTTCTTGCGTAAGCGAAAGGGAGCCGAGGCTTTTAGACGCGACTTTATTCGCGCCAGCCTTTCTAGTTCTAACAACGAGGACAAAAGGCGTTTGTCGGGTGAGACAATTGATCGCCGTGGTTTTGATTTGCGAACCACACAGCAACGTGGTCGTTTTTATGTTTTTGGCATAGTTATTGCTGCTTTATTTGGCACACTTGCTGTAAAGCTCTGGAGCCTACAGATCCTTTCTAAAGATCGTTATCTGGTGCAGGCAAATCAGAACATGAGTTCTTCTGTGCCACTGCCGGCAGCTCGTGGGCGCCTGCTTGACCGTAATGGTGTCGAGCTTGTTGGTAACCGCCCTTCAACAATCATTTCTGGTCAAAAGTCATTGGCAGACGATCGTCGCTTAGTGCACCGTTTGTCTTTGGTTTTAGGTGT